>JBJTBB010000307.1:0-6089 GCA_046091125.1 Planctomycetaceae bacterium | reverse complement strand
CCGTTCGGCTAGTTGGGTGGTGAAGGCGGGAGGCATGTGCTGCACGATCAGGACGGGTACCGGGCAGCGCACCGCGAACGAGGGAAGGATCTCGGTCAGCGCCGTCGGGCCGCCGGTCGACACGGCGACCACGACGGCCTGCACAGGTGGCCGCCGTGCTCCAGAGGGTTCCGCCGAACGATCGGCGCGCGAGACGGCGGCCTCGGTGGTCGGGCGGGCTGCGGCAGTGGCGGTCGAAAGCGTCCCGCGGCCGGTCACCGCGCGGAGCTTGACGACGAGGTCTGTTCGAATCGTGTCGGCGACGGCCGTCGGATCGAGGCCGGCAGGCTTGGCGGCGTAGTCGTTGGCACCGGCGAGGAGCGCGTCGACGGTAGCCTTGGCACCTCGCTCGGTGAGGCTCGAGAACATGACCACCGGCAGCCGTGGCCATCGCTGACGGATCGCCTTGAGGGCCGTGAGGCCGTCCATGACGGGCATCTCGACGTCTAGGATCACGACGTCGGGGAGGCCAGCGGCGAGTGATGAGAGGCAGGCCTCGCCATTGACCGCGGTGCCGACCACCTCCAAGTCGGGCTCGCGGCCGAGCGTCGCCGTGAGGACTCCGCGGATGGTGGATGAATCGTCGCACACCAGAACGCGGATCGAACCCGTTCGCGCAGCCTCCGTCGGCAATCGGGTCCGTCCCAGGCCCATCTCAGCGAGACTGCGGAACAGCTCCTGCTGCGTGAAAGGCTTGGCGAGATAGGAATCGATTCCCGCCGAACGGGCCTCCTCGATGCGGGATCGATCCTGCTCGCTCGAAACCATCAAGAGCTTGAGGCCCCTGCGGGCTGGATCCCGTCGCAGCCTCCGCACGAGAGTGAGGCCGTCCATCACCGGCATCTGCCAATTGACCGTGACGAGGTCGGGAGACGGCGAGTTCGCGAGCGCCGTGAGTGCCTCCTCACCGTGGGACGCTTCGGTGGTCGTGAAGCCCAGCTCGCGCAGGCTCTTTACGAGGATGCCGCGGGCCGGCTTCGAGTCGTCCACGACCAGCGCCAGCAAGCCCTGCGTCTCCCTCTGCCCGGGGTCAGATCTACTTTCGGTAGTCGACGACCAGCCGCTGCAGCGCCTGTGCCATCCGCGAAAGTTCGAGCGATGACACCTGCGTGTTCGATGCCCCCTCCGCCGTACTCTGCGCCGCCTGCGCCACCTGGACGATGTTCTCCGCGATTTCGGTCGAACCGGTCGTGGCATCGGCGATGTTGCGGCTGATCTCGCTGGTCGTCACCGACTGCTCCTCGACCGCCGCCGCGATCTTCGTCTGCAGGCTGTCGATCTTCTCGATCACCTTGCCGATCTCGGCGATGGCGGCCACTGCCCGTACGGTGTCGCCCTGCATCGAATCGATCCGCCCGCCGATGTCTTCGGTGGCCTTGGCCGTCTCCCTGGCGAGCTCCTTGACCTCGTTGGCCACGACGGCGAATCCCTTACCGGCTTCGCCTGCACGGGCCGCCTCGATGGTGGCGTTGAGGGCTAGTAGGTTGGTCTGCTCGGCGATCGACGTGATGACCTTCACGACTGCGCCGATTTCGCCGCTCGACCTGCCCAGAGCATCCATCGTCGTCGAGGTGCCGTGGGCCATCTCCACGGCACGCCGCGCGGTGGCCGCGGCATCCTGTGCGCTGTGGGCGATCGCGTGAAGGCTCGCCACTAGGTTCTCGATCGAGCCGGAGACGGTCCGGGCGTGGCTGCTGACCTCTTCGGCCGCGGCCGACACGAGATTGGCCTGGGCCGTCGTCTCTTCGGCGGCGGCGCTCATCTGCTGGCTGACGCTCGTGAGCTCCTCGCTGGCACTCGCCAGCTGGTGGGTGTTGTCGCCGATCCCCTCGACGAGCCGTGCCTGACGACGCGCCTCGCGGGTCATTCGCCTCGCGATGAGCGCCGACACCATGAGCACGCCGACGGCCGTCGCCCCGAAGATCGCCATCGCGAATCGCCAGAGCCGATTGACCGGTTCGAAGACCTCGGCCGCGTCGATCTCCGAGATGAGCGCCCAGCGCACGTCACCGCGGCCCGAGGCGTCGCGATGGACCGTCACGGGTCGCCAAGACGCCAGCACCGGCTGACCGCGGTAATCGACGCTCATCGCCGTGCCCGACGTGCCATCGACCAGGGCCTCGTTCGCCTGTCGGGTGTCAACCTTGAAGGACGGGTTGAGGATCGTGCTTTCCACGCCCAACTGGGACGCGAAGCGGGAATTGGTGCGGAAGAGACGGTCGGGTCCGACGGCGTAGGTCTCTCCGGTGGACCCCATGCCAGTGGTCTCGCCGACGATCGTGTTGACGCGGTCGATCGGAATCTGGAACGCCACCACTCCCACGAGTTGCCGGCCATCGAACAGCGGAGCCGCGATGAAACTCGCCGCGGCATCGTACGAAGGCAGATAAGGGGCGAACCGCCCCATGGACACGGCGTCTCGGCGTCCCCCCACGATCGCCTCCTGAAAGGCGAGTCCGAGTCCCGAGCCGGACAACGGTCCGGCCTTGAGCGAGCTGCCGAAGTCGGCCTCCTTGTAGACGCTGTAGATGACCCGACCCGTGACCGCATCCGCGAGGAACACGTCGTAGACGCCGTACTTGTCTCGCAGGCTGCGGAAGTTTGGGTGGAACTCGGCATGGGCCTTGGTGTAGGCGGACGCGTCGTCGGCGACGTCGAGCAGGTGCTTGGAGCCGAGCGGGTTCTCATTCGAGCGGACGTAGAGGTTCTGCAGCCAGACCGCGTCGTCGTCCATGGCGTCGACGAGCACGCCGCCGTCACCGGCTGCACCTTCAGTGCCGACGCTTCCATCGCCCTGAGTCTCTGCCGAAGGATTTCGTCGACGGTACTCCGCGGCGAATTCCACCGCGTAGTAGGAATCGACATCCCGGCGAGCCTGGGCGAGTCGCCTCTCGTCGATGCCCGCGGAAACAGTTTCGAAGCCATCACGGAACGCCTTCAGCGCGGCGAGTGCCATCTGGTCCTCCGAGAGCACTCGCAACTCCTGCCGGAGGCCGTCGAAGTAGCGTTCGACCGACTTGCCGGTGATGGTGTTGACCGTCTCGAGCTGTTTGAACGACTGCTCGCGCAGGGCGTGTGAGGCGGTCTGATAGGTCGACAGGCCCATGAAGGCCATCGGAATCAGCGATACCGCGAGCAGTGCGAGCAGCAGCCTGTTACCGAGGAACGAGAGCCAGCCTGCGGCGCGGGCACGCAGGTTCGTCGCTGCGGCGTCGTTGATGTGATCGTTGTCGTGCGTACTCATCCGCTGGCTCCATTGGGGGCGGCCGGAGGGTGGAAACCCTGGCCATGAGGAATGTCGTGAATGATCGCTTCCGGATCGAGGAGGTGCACGAGCCGCTTTTCAGCGGCAAAAACGCCGATTCTCCCCCCCGCCCCGACCGCCAGGGACGTCGGCCGCTCGATCCGGTCCGCCGGGATGTCGACCACGTCGAGCATCTCATCGACCAGCAGTCCGTAGAAATCGTCACCCATGGAGATCACGAGACGGGTGCCGACGGCGTCGTGGAGGGCCCGATCGGAGGACTCGACCCCGAGTTTTGCCGCGAGATCGACCACCGGCACGATCCGTCCTCGGAGGTGCACCAGTCCGAGCACCACGCGAGGCGACCGGGGCACCCTCGTGAGCCGGCCGCCACGGATGACCTCGGTGACCCGTGCCGCCTCGATGGCGAAGCAGTCACGACCGAGCCGGAACGTACAGGCCCTGATCATGGCGACCGGGGCCTCTCGGAAGGAAGCAGTCATCGGCCGGTGCTCCCCGACAGGTCACAGGCCAGATCGAGCACTTCTGTAGCCAGGCCTCCGAGGGCGAGCGATCCGCTCACACCGCGGGTGCCCAGCGACGGTTGGAGCGATGACCCCGCTGGTTCCACGTCCACGATCCCGTCCACCTCGATCGCGAACTCCTCGTGTCCGCCGTCGACCACCACGAACTGCAGTGTGCTGGAAGGCGACCGGCCCGACCCGTTACTCGATACCGCCGAAGGAAGCCCTCCGGAGAGCCACTCGTCGGCGTCCACGATTCGCGTGAAGCCCTCACCTCGTCTGACGACCCTGCGCTCACCGAGCGGCTCGATCGCAGACGCCGCGTATCGCTCGAGCCGCACGACGGATGCCAGCGGTACGGCGAGTCGTCTTCCGCCGTGGGTGCGGCAGACGAGGTAGCGATCGACCGTCGTACGATCCGAATGAGAGGCGATTTCGTCGGTCCGCTCGATCTTCGGAAGCCTAGCGGAGCGCAGGACGCCCCTCAGATCGAGAATGAGCACGACGCCTCCATCACCCAGTACGCTCGCACCGGAGTAGAGGCCTAGCGTTGCGAGCAGGCCACCGATCGGCTTGACCACCACGGTCGTGATCGAGGCCGCTTCGAGCAGGTCGCGGCCGCGTTCTCCGGAACGAAGGCCGTCGACGAGCAGTCCGAACTCGTGGTCATCGACCCGGACGAGGACGACGGTCCCGCCGTGGTGTGTTGTGTCGTCGTCGATGGCGAGACACTTCGCCATGGGGCCGATCGGAACGAGGCGACCGCGGACTCGGAGCACCGGTCCATCCGTCAGTCCCTCGATGCGCGGACCATCCGGTCCTTCCCGGAGTGGCACGAGCTCGCTGACCGACGCCTGGGGAATCGCGAAGCGCTCGCCCGCCACACGTACGATCACCGCCGGCACGATGGCCAGAGTGAGCGGGACCCTCACGCGGACGGTGGTGCCACGGCCTGGCTGGCTCGCGATGTCGACCGTACCGCCGATGGCCTCGATATTGGTCCTGACGACGTCCATGCCGACGCCACGACCGGAGATGTCGGTCACGGCTCGCGCGGTCGAGAATCCAGGTTCGAAGATGAAGGCGAGCACGCGATCGTTGGAGAGGGCCGACACCTGTTCGGCCGTCACGAGGCCACGTGCCACGGCCTTTTCGCGAACGGCGTCCACATCGATGCCGCGGCCGTCGTCGGCCACCTCGATCGTCACCTGGCCGCTCTCCTGGAAAGCTCGCAGCGAGAGCCTCCCGGTCCTCGGCTTGCCGGCAGCCTGCCGCATGGTCGGAGGTTCGAGCCCGTGGTCGATGGCATTGCGGATCAGGTGAGTGAGCGGATCACGGATGCTCTCCACGAGGGAGCGATCAAGCTCGGTGTCGCCTCCGTCGAGCACCAGTTGCACCTCCTTCCCACAGGCCTTGGCGAGGTCGCGAACGGTGCGGGGAAACTTGCTGAACACATGGTCGATCGGCTGCAGACGGGTGCGGACGGCGGTCTCCTGGAGTGCCGCGGTGACCGTGTTGATCCGCTGGGAGGCGGCGAGCACGGCGGCGTCGTCGGTGTCGACGCTCCGCAGTTCGTTCCTCGCGAGCACGAGTTCGCCCACGAGGTCGAGGATGGAGGCGAGCAGTCCTACATCGACTCGGATGGAACTCTCCGCGACGGCCGGAGCTGTGGCCGCGGGCCCGGATGCCGTGGGAGCCGTGGCCGTGGGCGTCGCCCCTCGTGCGATTGCGGGTTCGGATGCGACTGCGGTGGATTGGACGAAGGTAGATTCGTCGGGTTTGGAGTCGACGGGATCGGACTCGAGGTGTTCTCCCTCCGCGTTCGCTACTGTCGTGCTTGAGGACGCCGCCGATGGGTTCGGTCGGTGTTCGATCGTAGGGGGCTCGAGATGCTCTGCGGGCGGGTTGGTGGATGCGATCGCCGGCGGGACGGCCTCCGGCTGACCGCGATCCCTCGCTCCTGTCGGATCGTCCGGCGAGTCGGCACGATCACCGGCCGCAACCGCGGCGAGCGCCCTGGTGAGGTCGCGGTAGTCGCTGTCCCCTTCCTTGCCCGTCTGTTCGATGGAACTCAGGATTGATCGCACCGCGTCGATCATCGAGTACAGACTGCCCGACACGTGGCCGTCGAGACGCAGCTTTCCATCCCGCAGCCTGCCGAGCAGGTGTTCACCGCTGTGGGTGAGGGCGCCGAGCTTCGAGAAGCCGAAAAAGCCGCTGTTGCCCTTGATCGTGTGGACGTTGCGATAGATGCTCGCGAGCCGTTCGGGGTCGTCAGGCTG
>JBJTBB010000306.1:0-4192 GCA_046091125.1 Planctomycetaceae bacterium | reverse complement strand
ACACGGTCGCCGGCGATGTCCTCCAACCCGCGGACGATTGTTAGCGGTACACCGGCGATTCGGCAGCCAATCGCCACGCCGAAGCCTTCCAGGTCCTCCGCGACTCTTCCCCGGAGCCGTCGCGGAGGACATGGAAGGCTTCGGCGTGGCGATGGCCTGCCGACTCGTCGGAGTACCGCTAACAATCGTCCGCGGGATCTCGAACATCGCCGGCGACCGTGATACGAGGCAGTGGCGGATCCGTGAATCGCTCGCCGCAGCCGCCGACCTCACGTCGTTGTTGCTCGGCGGGCAAGCAGGATGCACGACATGACACGCCGCATCCGGCTGGCGATCTCCACCTGCCCGAACGACACCTTCGCGTTCCATGGGCTCATCACCCGGAGCGTTGATTGGCGGGGCCTCGAATTCGAGATCGATCTCGTCGACATCGAGCAACTCAACGAGCGGCTCGTCCGGGACGATTTCGACGTGATCAAGGTGAGCTTCCATGCAGCGTTGACGGTCGCCGATCGAATCGTGGTGCTCCCAAGCGGATCGGCGATCGGCTTCGGGGTCGGTCCGCTGCTCCTCTCGGCGAGTGCGGACACGAAACCGTCCTCGTCCGAGCAACTGACGCTCTGTCCGGGCCGGCTCACGACCGCCGCCATGCTCTTCAATCTCTTTCACCACCGAACCAGCCGCGTGGAACACGTCGTCTTCTCCGATATCCTGCCGCGACTCGCGGCGGGACTCGCCGACTTCGGCGTCTGCATCCACGAAGGCCGGTTCACATGGCAGTCCCATGGACTGCACCTCGTCGAGGATCTGGGTTCCCGGTGGGAGACGGAGACCGGCGGTCCGTTGCCACTGGGCGGGATCGTGGCGTCACGCAGACTGGCACGCGATACGATCGCCGCCGCTCAGGCCGTCATCCACGATTCCCTTCTGTTGGCTCTTCGCGACCGTTCCACGCCACTGCCCACCATGCGGCGACATGCCCAGGAATTCGACGATGCCGTGCTCATGCGGCACGTCGACCTCTACGTGAACGAATGGACGCTCGACCTCGGCACGACCGGCGCGACCGCACTCTCCGCGCTGTCGGACAGGACTGCGCGCGTCGGCCTCTGGCACGGGGCCTGCCTGACCGTCTTCGCCGCCTAAGGGACGGCTCGGCTGACCGACACCAATCAAGTCGCAACGCGCTCGAATGCGTGCACGAACAGTCCACTGCGAAGCTTCGGCTCGACCCACGTGCTCTTGGGCGGCATGATCCCACCGGCATCGGCGACCCGCAGCAGTTCGTCGGCACTTGTCGGGTGCATGGAGAAGGCCACGCCCTCGTGACCGGCCCGTCGTTCGAGTTCTGCCGTGCCGCGAATGCCTCCGACGAATTCGATCCGTGGATCGACCCGAGGATCCTTGATGCCCAGCAACGGGCCAAGCACCCGGTCCTGCACGAGCGATACGTCGAGGCTCGCGATCGGGTCGTTCGGGTCGATCGATCCTGGCGGGAATCTGTGCAGATTCCACGATTCGCCAACTCGCACGAGCACCTCGCCGCGTCGTATCGGCGTATCTGCATCAGCCGGATGAACCTCACCCACGCCCCGCAGTCGGTCGAGAAATCCCTCGATCGACTGTCCGTTCCGATCCATCACCACCCTGTTATAGGGCAGGATCCGCAGCTGATCGTGCGGGAAGATCACGGCGAGAAAACGGCCGTACTCCTCACTTCCCAGATGGCCGGCATTGGCCTTTTCACACGCCGCGGCCGCTCGATCCGCACCCGCCGAGCGGTGATGGCCGTCTGCGATGTACAGCCGCTCGAGGCCTTCAAAAGCCTTCACGAACGTGGGCGGATCGGCTACGGGCCAGCCAGCGTGAGCCACGCCATCCACGGCCACGAAATCGAACAGCGGTGGAGAAGCCATCACTGAAGCGAGTCGCGAGGCGAGAGTCCACCCCCCCATATCCCGATCACGAAAGCAGAGAAAGACGGGTTCGGCATGGCAGGCCGTCACCAGCATGTGCTTCGTGCGGTCATCCTCCTTGTCGGGACGGGTCTTCTCGTGCTTGCGAATCTCCCCCGTGCGGTACTGGGCCACCTCGACGCAGGCCACGAGCCCGGTTTGTGACACGCCTTCCCGCGTCTGACGGTAGACGTAGAGCGACGGCACAGGATCGCTGACGAGCGTGCCGTCGGCGATGAATCCGCGAAGGTTGGCATCGGCCTTCCGATACACCTCTTCCGCATGGCAATCCGTCGCGGGCGGGCAATCGATCTCCGACCGGACGACGTGGAGGAACGATCGCGGTCGCCCCGACGCCCGCTCCCTCGCCTCGTCGGTCGAGATCACGTCGTAAGGATCGCAGGCGACTTCGCTCGCGGCCGCGCTCGGCGGCCGAAGGGCTCTGAAGGGATGAATGCGGATCATGGTACAGCCGACTCCGAAAGGTGGGCGGGAGAATAGCGACGCCCACGCCCTCCCGGCAAATCAACGCGTCACACCGTCCCGGGGACGAGGCCGCCACTCTTCAGCCGATTCCCGGCAAACGGTCGGGCCCGACGGCCTGTTCTTTGTGCGAGTCGACCGAGACGGACGATCCCCGCCGAAGGCATCCTCCCTCAATGCATCTCGACCGCGCAGCTGCCGAGCCCGCCACGGAAATAATTGAACTGCACCTGTGGGTGATCGGCCAAAAGCGACATCGGCACCGCCGAGTCCACGATTCGCTTTGAGATCATCAGAGCCGTTAGCCGCTGGCCGAGCGGATTGTCGTGCGTGCCCGCCTGCCAAATCGAGACCTTTTCGGCCCGCCACGTGTCCCGCGGGCCGACCGTGATCGCCTGCTTGGGCACCAGGGTGATGTTGCCTCCGCCGCTCGTTCTCGCGTTCTGTGCGAGCGTCACCGGATGGAGATCCACGACCCGCGTGCCAAGCGCACGGTATTCTTTCGCGGCAGGCGGCTCGTCCTGCCAAGCGCCGGTCCTTCGCGGCGGGTCGTTGAAGGCCCAGTGCTTGATGTCCCCCTGTCCACCCTGCATCACGGCACAGCGGGCCTGGTCCCAACTGGCGGTGTAGGCCGTCGTGTCGGCCTTGGGAAAATGCAGATTCGCCTCCGGGATGGCGAGGTCGGGCCGGATGCGGTCAAAGCAGAGTTCCCGATCGGCGCGCTCGAAGGACAGAGGATGCGTCACGGGAACCTCATGGCCGTCTTCATACCACTCGTCCATACCCCAGAAGTGCGCGTGTCGCAGGTCGAGTTCGAGTTCGTTCACCAGGCGCGCGACCAGCGGCAATTGCTCCGTCGGACCGATCGGTCCACAAATGCCCACAGGATCGTCGGCCGTGGCCTGCCGCCATGCAGCCACGTATTCGAGTGCCTCGGCCAGGTAGAACTCTGCGAGCGTGTCATAGAGCACGACCCGGAAACCGGGACGGGCGAGGCGGAGAAGATCCTCGGCTGACAGCGAGGCCGCCTCGCGGATGATGTCGGCATTGAGGGTCGTGTAGTCCCACCAGTCGGGGGCGATGCGGCTCAGGGGTCTGGGCATGAATGTCTCCCGGCATTGGGTGCGGGCGATCTGGTCCGTCAGGCTGGGATCATATCCCGGACACGGCCGACGCGCGGAACCAACCTACGGATGCCTGCAATTGAGTGGCGACGGTCAGTCCCCGGACGGCGCTCGGAGATATCGTTCGCCAAGCGCCTCCGCGAGCGGGTCGTCGTCCTGGGCGGCGAATCCCAGGTGAAGGTGACGTCGCCAGCCTTCCGCGTGATCGAAACGGCCGGACAGTCGTCCCACGCGACGGCTCATCTCCTCACATGAGTCGAGGTAACTGTCCATACCCTGTGTGGCGTCGAGCCAGGCCTTCTGGCTCTCGTGGGCCGCGAGCGCCCGTCGCTTGATCCCCACGACCGACGTGATGTCGACGTAACCGTCGGGCGTGACCGGCCGCCGCAAGCCGTCGCACAGGCCGTGGGGCATCGCGTGGTAGACAGTGACGTCACCTGCGCAGGGGCCGATCACCGGATCACTTTCGAAATTCGGCATGCCCCGGGCGAACGCCGCGGTGACCGCGAGCCGGGCGGCGTTCATGTGGTCCTCCATGTAGTCCGCGGGGGAGTGCGTGAGCACGATCCGCGGTGCGACCTTTCGCCCCACGGCCGTCACCTTTCGCAGCACGCGTTCCCCGGATAAGAT
>JBJTBB010000305.1:0-2679 GCA_046091125.1 Planctomycetaceae bacterium | reverse complement strand
CCATGTGGATGGCCGGCGGGGGCATCAATGGAGGCGTGAGCGTCGGTGAGACCGACGAGCACGGCGCGGCGGCCGTAGCGCCGGTGCACGATGGCAGGACTGGATTCCACGTGAAGAGCCTGCACGCCACGGTGCTCCACTGTCTCGGACTCGATCCCAACCGTCTGAGTTACTTCTTTGGCGGTCTCGACCAGAAGCTCGTAGGAGTGGAGCACGTCGAGCCGATCAGGGAGGTGGTCGCATGACATCCGTCCGCGTCGCGAGGTGTGAGCGACGCGACGCGTCTGTTCGCCACTTCGCCCGTCGTGCGGTTGGTGGTGTCATGGGAGGGTTGGTCTTCGTTTGTGCCATTCTCGCAGTCTCAGTGAACGCCAGCGGTCGTGCCCCTGACAACGCCCGCACCTCGCCAGAGCCAACTGCGGGCGGCTGGGAGAAGTTCGGCGGCAACCCGGTGGTGGGTGGAGCGTACGGAACATGCTTCGACGTTTCTGTCCTGAGGGACGGCGACGCCTACCGCATGTGGTTGTCGTGGAGGCCGAAGAAATCTCTTGCACTCGTCGAGAGCACAGACGGCACTCATTGGAGCGATCCACCTTCGGTCGTGTTCGGGCCCCGGCCCGAGACAGGTTGGGAGGACGACATCAACCGTCCGGCCATTCTCAAGCGGACCGACGGGTATCACATGTGGTACACGGGTCAGGCCAAGGGCCGCTCGTGGATCGGCTACGCAAGGAGCGACGATGGTGTCGCCTGGAAGCGGATGAGCGACAAACCGGTGCTTTCCGCCGATCGGCCGTGGGAGAAGAACATCGCCGTGATGTGTCCGTCGGTGATCTGGGACGACGAGGCCGACGTGTTCCGCATGTGGTATTCGGGCGGCGAACAAAACGAACCGAACGCGATCGGCTACGCAACCAGCCATGATGGTTTGGCTTGGCAGAAACACGACGACAATCCGATCTTCGTGCCTCACCCGGATCACCACTGGGAGCGGCACAAGGTGACCGCGTGCCAGGTTCGGAAGGTGGGTGATTGGCATGTGATGTTCTATATCGGCTTCGAGGACGAAGCCTCGGCGAGGATCTGCCTCGCCCGTAGCAGGGACGGCATCACGAACTGGCAGCGCCATCCTTCCAATCCGATCATCTCTCCTGGGCGCGACATGTGGGATCACGACGCGTGCTACAAGCCGTACGCGATCTATGACGGAAGCCGCTGGCAGCTCTGGTACAACGGACGCCGCGGGAGCCTCGAGCAGATCGGCGTCGCATTTCACGAGGGTGAAGATCTCGGTTTTGAGGCAGCACACGCCGTCACGAACAAGAGGCCAGTGGCTTCGCCCACTGCCGAGCAGAAGGGCCGGCCTCGCCGCGTCATCGCAGCCGACGACTCGACGCGGACACTCGCCGCAATCGGTGTCGACTGTCGGGTCGAGTGGCGCATTCCGTGCCACCAGATTCACGACCTTCACATCCTCGACGACGGCCATCTGCTCTACCAGGACGGTTGGACGCGCGTCATCGAAGTGGACGCCGACCACAGGCCAGTCTGGGAGTACGACGCGAAGGGCAACGGCAATCGCGACCGCGGGGTCGAGGTGCACGCGTTTCAGCGTTTGCCGGACGGCTCGACGATGATCGTGGAGTCGGGGCCGGCCCGGATCATCGAGGTGGATCGGGCCGGATCGATCATCAGGGAGATTCCACTCACGGTCGACACACCTTCGACCCACTCGGACACCCGCAACGCCCACAAGACGGAGGCCGGCACCTATCTTGTGGCCCATGAGCAGGACGGCGTCGTTCGCGAGTACGACCCCAGCGGGAAGGTCATCTGGCAGTTCGATGTGCCGCTGTTCGACAGGCCACGCAAGGGAGGGCATGGGCCGGAGGCCTTCGGTAACCAGGTCTATTCGGCGGTACGCCTGGACAACGGCAACACGCTGATCGGCACCGGCAACGGCCACTCCGTACTGGAAGTGACTCCGCAGAAGAACATCGTGTGGAGGCTCGACCAGCACGATCTCGAAGGCATCACGCTCGCATGGGTCACCCAGGTGAAGCGGCTTGCCAATGGCAACACGCTTCTGGTCAATTGTCACGCTGGCACCCAGCATCCCCAGATCGTCGAGGTGACACCCGCCAAGGAAGTCGTATGGACGTTCAGGGACTTCACGACCTTCGGGAACTCGATGCCTGTGGCGGTGGTACTGTATCCGTAAATCGCCGCTGTGCAGCCGGCGCTGGCTCCTGGCCGACACGACTGCTCGTGTTGCTTTCCTGCCTGCTGCTTCCTGGTGGATGTCAGGATGCGGAGCATCGAGTCGACTGCGTGAGCGAAGGTTTGGCGCCGGCAAGTCGCCAAGTCGCCGAGCCACGACCCTTCCTCGACCAGGTCGAGGCGGTCCGCCAGGGTTCGACCAGCCTTATCCGCACCGTCGTACCGGTCGAGGCTGAGGAATGGGATGCGCTTCGAGGGCTCGTCGGACTCACGGAGCTGATCGTCGAGGAAGGAGTGGCCGACGATGCCATGGCCGGGATCGTCGCCACGCTTCCCGATCTGGAGCGGCTCGTCCTGCGCAAGAGCCCGCTGACCGACGAAGGCTTTCGGAGGCTCGCGGATTGTCGGCAGCTTCGGGACCTGAACATTCCCGGGGCGGCCTGCTCGGCAGAAGGGGTC
>JBJTBB010000304.1:0-9996 GCA_046091125.1 Planctomycetaceae bacterium | reverse complement strand
CACCTCCGCCGGTTCGATTCCGCTGGCGATGGACGAGGCCTGGCGGAGCGGTCGCATCGGCCCAGAAAGCACCGTCGTCGTCTGCGGATTCGGTGGAGGCCTGGCCTGGGGGACGGCCGTCTGGCGGCTCTGAAATCCGATCGACCGAACGTCCAGTCGTTATGCTCCCCCCGCGTCCATCCGTCTCTGGAGGAGTTCACGATGCGCCCCCGAACGCTGCCCGCCCGCCGCGACGTCCCGGCGGATGATACATGGGACCTCGCAAGCCTGTTCACCTCCGATGACGAGTGGGACCTGGCGCTTGCAGCCTGGGAAAAGCGTATCGACGGCTTTACCGCGTTCGCAGGGACGCTTGGATCCTCGCCCGAGCGTTTGGCGGAATGTCTCGATTTCGACGTCGTCATCGACCGCGAGGGTGATCGGCTCGGCACCTATGCACACCTGCGCGCGAGCGAGGATCTCGCGGCGCAGGATGCACAGCGAATGGCGGGACGCTTCCAGCACATCTCGACGCGGGCGGGTGAGAAGGCGAGCTTCATCCGGCCGGAAATCATGGCGATCGACCAGGCCTTGCTCGTCGCCTGGATGAACATGCCCATCCTCTCGCATCACCGTCTCTCGCTCGAGCGACTCGTTCGAACGCGACCACACGTGCTTTCCAATCGTGAGGAGAGGCTCCTCGCCATGCAGGGCACCTTCGCGGGCACCGCCGCGAGGACCTTTCGTCAGCTTACGGATGCGGACATGCGTTTTGGAACGCTGAGAAATGGTCGAGGTGAGGAGATCGAGCTCTCGAATGCGTCCTTCAGCACCTTCCTTCACGACGCCAACGCGGACGTCCGACGCGAGGCCTTCCATCGCTACTACTCGCAGTATGAATCCCATGCCAATACGCTCGCCGCGACCCTGTCGGGGTCCAACGAGTTCGACGTCTACGCCGCCCGTGTGCGCAACCACGCCACGGCGGTCGAGGCGGCACTCTTCGCCGACAATGTTCCGATCACCGTCTACGATCAGCTCGTGGCCGCGGTCCGAAGCCACCTGCCGGCGGTCCACCGTTACTACGCGCTCCGGAAACGAGTCCTCGGACTGGACTCCATCCACCACTACGACACCTACGTTCCACTGGTTGCCGAACTGGAAAGACGGCATACGTGGGATCAGGCCGTCGGCCTTGTGATCGAGTCACTCGCCCCACTCGGCCGTGACTACTGCTCACGACTCGAGCGCGGACTGCGTGGACGCTGGTGCGACCGTTACCCCAACGCCGGCAAGCGATCGGGCGCATTCAGTTCCGGAACGTACGACTCCGATCCCTACATCCTGATGAATTTCGAGGCGGAGGTGATCGAGCACGTCTTCACACTGGCGCACGAGGCGGGGCATTCGATGCACACCCGCTACTCCGCCGATCATCAACCCTACCAGTACTCCGGCTACACGATCTTCGTCGCAGAAGTCGCCAGCACCTTCAACGAACAGCTTCTGTCGAGACTCCTGCTGTCGAAGGCCTCCAGCGACCGTGAGCGGGCAGCGATCGTCGTGCGGGAAATCGACGCCATCCGGGCGACCATCGTTCGGCAGACGATGTTCGCGGAATTCGAGCGGCGGAGTCACGCGTCGGTGGAGGCCGGTGAGCCCCTCACCCTCGAGCGAATCAGGGGCATCTACCGGGATCTGCTCGATGCATACTTCGGACCGGATTTCACCGTCGACAGAGCGTTGGAATTGGAGTGCTTGCGGATTCCGCACTTCTACGGTGCCTTCTACGTCTACAAGTACGCCACGGGGCTGTCGGCCGCGATCACGCTCGCCCGCAAGGTGTGCGAAGGGGGATCGGGCGACCTCGATGTCTACCTCGCGTTCCTGAAGGGCGGCTCCTCCAAGTGGTCCCTCGACCTCCTCAGGGATGCGGGCGTCGATCTCGAGCAGCCCGACGCGGTTGCCACGGCGCTCGGGCGATTTGCCGAACTCGTCGAGGTGCTCGAGCGTCTCGTCTGACCGGGTGGATCACGTCCTGCGCACCGCAGCCGCGAGATTTCTCACAGCGCTCACTACGACGACGGCTATTCCTCCGGCCGCCAGTCCGACGATTGCGTGGATCGCCAGCGAAGCGGCACCGGCGACCCCCGCGGGCAGCCGCTCGTGCATTGTCTCCTCCACCGCGTGGGCCACCACCGGAAACCCTTCGATCAGAATCCCGCCTCCCACGACGAACATGGCAGCCGTCCCGGCGAGCGACAGCGATCGAAGCAACCAGGGGGCCATCATCAGGCACAGCCATCCGGCATGACGAGCAACCGCGAACCGTGATCCAGCGAGCACTGCTCCGAGATCGTCGAGCCGAACGATCACTGCGACCAGTCCATACACACCCGCCGTCAACCCGAGGGCGATCGCGGCGAGCACGAGCACCTGGGTCATCAACGGTGCGTTAGCCACGATGCCAAGAGAGATCACGATGATCTCGGCGGAGAGGATGAAATCGGTGCGGATCGCTCCGGCGATGCGGCGCCGTTCCTCGAGGGCGTGATGGTCGGGATGTGACCGGCCTGCATCCCCCGAAGGCTCCGGGAGTGTTGCCCCTGGCTGCTGGGGATCATGTCTCGAAGTGGCCGTCAGACCATGGAGGATTTTCTCGACACCCTCGAAGCAGAGGTACACGCCGCCGGCCATCAAGAGCGGCCGGATCGCCCATGGCGCCATGCCGCTCACCGTCAGCGCGGCCGGCACGAGGATCGCTTTGTTCCTCAGCGAGCCTGCGGCCACCCGCGCCACGACAGGGAGCTCCCTTCGGGAAGCGATCCCGACCAGCTGCTTCGCATTGAGCGCGAGATCGTCCCCCACGACGCCGGCAGTCTTCGTGGCGGCGACCTGCGTCATGCCTGCCACGTCGTCGAGTACCGACGCAAGGTCGTCCAGGAGCAGAAAGAGGCTTGTCGCCATCAGTCACGTTCCGCCTGCTACGATTCTCGCCTGAACGATCCACAGCGGACCGAAGGAGAACACCCATGGCCGCCTATCGCACGACGCCTCCCGACACGGCCGGCATGCCTCCCGGGATCCCCTACATCATCGGGAACGAGGCCGCCGAGCGGTTCAGTTACTACGGCATGCGGACGATCCTCACCGTCTTCATGTTCCGTTACCTGCACCTGATGTCGGCGACGGTCATGCCTTCCATGAGCCGCGCCGAGGCTCAAGAGAACTACCACACATTCTCCTCGTGGGTCTACTTCTTCCCTATCCTCGGGGCGATCATCTCCGACGCCTTCACAGGCAAGTACCGGATCATCATGGCCGTATCGGTGCTCTATTGCATCGGCCACCTGTGCCTAGCCCTGATGGGCGGTGGCGGCCTGTCGGCCGAGCACTGGATGTGGGCTGGCCTGCTGTTGATCGCCCTCGGATCTGGGGGCATCAAGCCCTGCGTGTCGGCCCATGTGGGAGATCAGTTTGGCAGCCGTAACCAGCATCTGATGGAGAAGGTCTATCAGTGGTTCTACTTCGCCATCAATTTCGGCTCCACGCTCTCGACCGTGCTCACTCCCTGGCTCCTCGAATGGTACGGCCCGCATGTCGCCTTCGGCGTGCCGGGCGTGCTGATGGCACTGGCCACGCTGCTGTTTTGGATGGGACGCGGCGTCTACCTCCACGTCCCGCCGGGTGGCACGACGTTCCTGCGGGAGGTCTTCAGCCGAGACGGCCTACTGGCGATCGTCAGACTCGGAATGGTCTACCTGTGCATCGCCGTTTTCTGGGCACTTTTCGATCAGACGAGTTCCGCCTGGGTGCTGCAGGCGGAGGACATGAATCTCCGCTGGCTGGGCATGGACTGGCTTCCTTCACAGATTCAGGTGCTCAATCCCATCCTGGTGATGGTGATGATCCCGCTGTTTCAGTTCCTGGTCTACCCGTCCATCGACCGATTCGTGCCGCTCACGCCGCTCAGGAAGATCGGCCTCGGACTGTTCATCCTGGTGGGCGGATTCGGCCTGTCGGCGATCGTGCCGGGCTGGATCGACGATGGCCAGCGGCCGAGCGTCGCCTGGCAATTCGTGGCCTACTGCATCGTGACGTCGGCGGAAATCATGGTCTCGATCACGGGCCTCGAGTTCTCCTATTCGCAGGCGCCGAAGACGATGAAGTCGGTGATCATGGCGGTGTGGCTCTTCTCAGTCTCGCTCGGCAACTTCGTCACCGCGGCGGTGAATCATGCGATCCAGGTACCCGGCATGAGCGGCGTGGTCGCGCGGGCGCCCGATCTTTCTCCGACATCCACTGGCGAAAGGATCACCGTCGCGGGCCGGTCCTGTGCCGTCGTCGATTCGCATTCCCGTGACACCTGGCCCACGCTCGGCGACGACGACACCGCGCGCACGATCCGCGTCGCTGGCGCAGATGACCAGTTCGACACCCCCGATGACATCCTGCTCTCCTTCAACCGATTCGGCAGACTGCTCTCGGTGACGACCGCGGAGGATAGAAATCTCGCGCAAGCCAAGGCACTGATCGACGAGGGGTTCTTTGCGTCCGCGGCCACGGACGATCGCAAGGAGCTTCCTGCCGACGGGGCGGGCATGGACCTCATCGCGGACGTCGTCGACACGGCTGGGCGACCGATTCGCTATCAGCGCATCACCCGCGATCGATATCGCCTTGTGGCCGACGGCCCCGATCGACTGCCCCTCACGTCGGACGACATCGTGCGGTCGGCCAGCGTTGTGCGCGCCGATCCGACCGCGGCGGCTCGCCTCAAGGATCGTCCGCTCACCTGGCGGGAAAAGCGGCTCATCGTCCTCCGGGGAGACGATGGCCGCCGGCAGGTGGAGGCCGAGCGCGGCGAGGCACCCGAGACCCGCATCGACGGTGAGACGAGCATCGGCGGCCTGGTGACGCTCGAGGGAGCCCGCTATTACTGGTTTTGGACAGGCTGCATGGCTGCAGCGGCGGTGGCGTTCATTCCGATTGCCATCCTCTCCCGCGGCCGGACGCTCCTGCCGGACGCAAGAGACTCCGCGATGGAATCCGCCATGTCGAGTGATTCATCGTCCGACCGTCGAGTGCCATGATCCGACGACTCGTCAGCCCACGAGCGGGAGCACTCTCGAAGCGACCAGCGTGAGAACGATCCCCGTGAGCGAGATGATCGACACGAGGACGCTCCAGGTGCGCAGCGTCTCCCGCTCGGTGAATCCGCTCAAACGGCTGACAACCCAAAACCCGCTGTCGTTCATCCAGGAAAAACCGGTTGCCCCGAACCCGATCGCGAGGAACAGGTAGATCGGGTGGCAGCGGAGTTCGGGTAGGAGACCAAAGAACATCGCGGATGTGGTCTGCATGGAGACGGTCGCCGATCCTTTCGCGATCCTGAACACCGTGGCGAACAGGTACGCCAACAGCACAAGGTCGATGCCTCGCGACGACCTGGCAAACGCCTCGAGGGACCGTCCGACCCCGGCCTGGGAGAGCATGAAGCCGAACGCGCCGCCGGCCGCGGTGATGAGGATGATCACTCCTGCGGTTTCAAGGGGCGGACCGGTCATCTGACTGACCGTCGCGAACGACAATCCCCGCCGCTTCATCAGGAGTGCGATCGCAAGCACCGCGCCGATCACGAGGGCAACATTTTTGTTGCCGATGAAGTCGACGATGTGCTTGATCGCCATGAATCGCTCCATACCACCGACGGCAGTCACACTGGCCGCACCGACGCCTCCGGCGTTGCGTGCGGCGCTCTGCAGCACGATCTCGAATACCGAAGCCGTACTGATCAGAAGAATCGGCACGACGATCGGTACGAGTGACGCGAAGAAGCCCGGCAGATCCTTCTCTGACTTCTCCATGATCACCCTGGCCTCGCTAAGGGGCAGGCTCGCCGTCTCCCGCAGCGGCACGACCGTCCGCCGGTTGATCCAGAGGCAGCCCAGCCAGCCAGCCAGCATCGGAACGATGCCCGCCGCGATTCCGACCCAGATCGAGAGACCCACGTCGATCCCAAGATCCTCCGCCATGAAGATCGGCCCTGGGTGGGGGATCGTCAGGGCATGGGTCACGACGCCACCGGCGCAGATCGCCATCACGTACAGCGTGAAGTCACGACCGGTCCTGAGTGCCATCGCCACGGCCACCGGCACCATCAGCATGAACATGCTGTCGAAAAAAATCGGGATCGACAGCACGTAGGTGCTCACGGCAATCGCAAGCGACACGCCTGCGGGCCGGGTACCCGCGACCGCCAGGAACCGTCGGACCACCTTGTCGGCGGCTCCACTCTCCATCAGCGCCATGCCGATGATCGTGGCCATGCCGATCACGATCGAGATGCCGCCGGCCGTCCGGCCGAATCCCTCCACCGTCAGATCGACCGCCCTGACGAGCTGCCCTTTTGAAGGGTTCTTCGGATCCGGCGGCAGTTCGTCGGCGATGACACCCGCAAAGAGCGCCGCGAGCACGAGGGCGAGAAAGGGGTGCAGTCGCAGGAGGGAGATCCCCGCGATGACCGCCACAACACTCAGTACGAGCACGACCAGTGGCCAGTGATCGACCGACCCGACGGCTGAAAGAAGGAAAGGCATCGCGGAGTTGTAAGCCGCCCCAAGTGCCCACCGCAAGCCGCCCGTCATACCGACCAGTCCACCCGGACCACCGGCTCAGGACGAGGATTCGTCGTGAGCCAGTCGCACCAGCGCCCGCACCATCGAACCCGTACCCCCACCGTCGGTCCAGGGCTTCGGTTTCTCGGCGAAGGCGGGCCCCGCGATGTCGACATGCGTCCAGGGAATATCTCCCACGAATCTCTCGAGAAACTTCGCTGCCGTGATCGAACCGCCCCAGCGGCCGTCGCCGACGTTCTTGATGTCCGCAACCTCCCCCTTGATCTGCTCGCCGAATTCAGGGTCCATGGGCAACTGCCACACCGGCTCTCCGACGGCCCGTGCGGCGGCGGCCACTCGATCACACCAGGCCTGATCGTTGGAGAACAGTCCAGCCGTCTCCGTGCCCAGCGCCACGACGCACGCGCCTGTCAGCGTGGCAACATCCACGATCCGGCGGGGGGCCATCGCCCGCACGACATCCAGCACGTCGGCCAGCACAAGCCGCCCCTCGGCATCGGTATTGTGGACCTCGATTGTCGTACCGCTGCGAGCGGTCAGAACGTCCCCGAGCTTATAGGCTGCCGCGCCGGTCATGTTCTCGACCAGCCCGATCACCGCCACCACGTCGATGGGCATTCCGAGTTCCGCGATCGTCGCGATCGCCGCGAGCACTGCGGCGCCACCCGACATGTCGCACTTCATGGTGAGCATGGAGTCGGACGGCTTGAGAGAGAGGCCACCGGAGTCGAACGTGACCCCCTTGCCAACGAGGGCGAGGGCAGGTGATCCGTCTGCCCGCCCTCCGCGGTATCGCACGAGCACGAGTCGTGCCGGTCGAGCACTGCCACGGGCCACCGCCAGGAGCGCGCCACACCGCTCCCGCGCAAGCCGGTCAGCATCCCACACCTCGACCTCGAGTCCGAGTCGCGATGCCACCGCGACGGCCTCCTCCGCGACCGACTCGGGATACAGATCAGCCGGGGCGGTGTTCACGAGCCGTCTCGCCAGGTTGACACCCTCTCCGAGCGTCGCACCGCGGGCGACGGTGGCCGCGTCGATGCCCAGCCAGGTCGTACGAACGAATGGAGTCCGCTTCTTTTCCGCGCGGTAGAGATCCTGGCCGACCATTCCGACGCAGCCGCCGGCAACTGCCTGCTCGATGCGGGCCATGTCCCAGGCCGGATCGGCGAGGAACCCGACGTGACGACGGGGCCTGCCGGCGAGATGACGAGCGGCGGTGGCCGACGCCTGAAAGCATGCGCCACAGTCGGTTCGTTCCCGTGGACCCGTGCCCGTGAGCAGAAGTTGGCCCACCTGCATCCCGGGAGGCGAGAGGAGGGGCACACATTCGTTGCGTCTCCCCAAAAACTCTCCTGCCTCCATCACACGGCGAAGCAGTCCCCCCGTCGCAGAGTCGATCGTGACGGGAGGCCGTTCTTTCTCCGCCACGAAGATCACCATTCCATCGCCCGCGAATGATTCGGGGGATCCCGTCCCGGCCACGATCTCGCGACCATCCTGTCCCTTCGTGACTGCACGCATCGTCATTTCACACATCCTCCTCGCCGGTCGATTGGACCGAACGGTTCCTGTCCGCGGTCGCTCTTCTGGAAGGGAAGCCTACCAATGCCGGCCCAAGGGCACCGCCGCGGATTCGCGATGTGAGAATCATCGGATGTCCTGACCCGATCCCGTGTCCAGGACCGCCAGGAGAACCGGCAGCACGATCAGATTGCCGAGCATGCCGCCCAGCAGGGTGACCGCCGCGAACCCCCCAAATGAGACGGTCGGAAGAAACTCGCTCGAGCACAGCGCGAGAAACCCGACGACGAGTGCCAGCGTCGCGAAAACAATCGCCCTGCCGGCCGTGTCGTGGGCCAGGTCGAGCGCCCCCCTGATACTGACGGCACCGCCGAGCGGATCGCGTCGGGACGCGGGCGACGGGTCGCGTTGCCCCCAGGCCGCGATGTAATGAATGGAGCTGTCGATCGACAACCCCATCGAGACGGCGGCAATCATCGCTGTGCCCATGTTGATCTTCAGACCCGCCCAGCCGAGCGCTCCAAGAACGAAGACGATAGGCAGCAGGTTGGGCACGAGGGCCACCATAGCCAACAACGGGCTGCGGAACGCCACAGCGAGAAGGAAAAATATTCCGGCCACGGCAACGCCGAGTGTGAGCCAGCTGTCGGCCAACAGCCTATCAACGAGCCCCGCCAGGAGCACGAATACGCCGGTGGGCTCGGCAGCGTTGTTCCCATCGCCCAGCGACGATTGCGCCGCCTCGCGCCCGACCGCCTCGATGATCCATCGTTTCGACGCCGCCGGCTGCCTCTCCCGGGAGCGGAGCATGATCCTCATCCACCGGGAGCCGTCCGATGGATCACGGCCGACAAGCGCAGCGGTCACCTCGGGCAACGACTGCTCGACGAACCCGACCGCCGCGGCCACGACCGCGTTGCCCAGACTCGATTCGCCGAGCGTCTCCAGGCGAACCGGTGAGACCGCACCGATCACACCGGCGAGACTGAGCGTCTTCGTCAGGGCTGGCGCACCGTCGGGAGTGCGCAACGCTCCCAGACGCGTCTCGAGATTCTCGACCACCGACAGTGTGCGAGCATCGATCGACCCGTCGAACGGCACGAGGAGATCCCATACGCCCGCGCCACCGAGACGAGATTCCACAACGTCGTAGGCACGGGCGATCGGACTGTCGGACCGGAAGTTTCTGACGAAGTCCGTCTCTACTTGGAGCCGCCAGAGTCCAATCGCGGTGATCCCGATGACGACCGACGACGCCGCCAGCACGGGCCACGGACGATCCGTGAGCAATCGCACCATCCGCTCGAGCCCCCGAGCCAGCCACGCCTCGCCCCAAGCTCGGCGGGGATCGATGCGGAGCGGCCCGTCGAGGGCGAGGGTCGGCAGCAGGAGTACGCCGAAGAGCAACACCGCCGCCGATCCTATCGCCGTCATCAAACCGAAATCCCTGACGGGACCGACTCCACTCGCCATCAGCGCGCCGAATCCGATGCAGTCGGTGACGATCGCACCAACCACAGGGAACGCGAGCCGGCTGATCGCTTTCGCCAGCGATTCGTCCGGCGACAAGCCCTCCGCACGGCGTCGTCGAAACTCGACGATCAGGTGAACAGTCGTGGCGATCCCCACGACCGTGATCATCGAGGAGAGCATCGCCGAAACCATGGTCAATTCGAAACCGGCCGCCGCAAGCAGCCCACGAGTCCCCAGAATCGACGCCAGCACCACCACGAGCGGTGCGAGCACCCACCGGACGGAACGGAAAACCAGGAAAAGTACCGCGGCTGAGAGAATCGCCGCGGTGACTCCGAGACTGCTGCCATCGCGAACGAGCATCGCGAAACCGTCTCGCAGC
>JBJTBB010000303.1:0-2536 GCA_046091125.1 Planctomycetaceae bacterium | reverse complement strand
CGGCCTGTTCGTCTGCGGGGCGGGAGACACTCTTTCGATCGAATCGCTCCGTCGAGCGACCGATCACCGTCGGGGGCTTTCCGAGGTTGCCCGGCCGTTGTCATCGCGAAAACGGTTGTCCGCGCCCGATGGAGCGAGTGCACGCTTGTAGAAGTCGCCATCGATCACAGCCAGGGCGGCGAGAACCGCCCTCGCATCATGGCCCACATCGGGAAACTCGTGATAGCCGTGATCGATGCCCACGTCGGTCATGCGCTCGTGAAATCCGCGATTGAGTTCCAGCGTGTCGTCTTGGCTGCCGACTGCTTGCCGGATCGCCGTCTTGTGCCTCCGGAACTCCGGCGCCGCTGTGGTGGCGGTCGTCCATGGACTGAGAGCGCGGAAGTAGTCGACATCCCCGCCACAGACCTCCGTGATGAGAAACTCCCGCAGCCGCGGATTGCGCCTTGCACGAGGCCCGTCGAGGTCGAGATCGAGGGGGCCTCCAGCCAGGATCGAGATGCCTGCAAAGAGATCAGGGTGGGCGAAACCCAGCCGCGCGGCGCCGTATCCCCCCATGCTGAAGCCCTCGAGGATGCGGCCCTCTCTCGAAGCCAGCGTTCGGAACGACCGGTCGATCTCCGGTATGAGTTCGTCGATGAAAACGGTCTCCACGGGTGCGGACCCGTTCTTCGAATTCGCCCAGAGCCTGCGCGGGAGACCATTGACGAACACGACGAGCATGGGCGGTATTCGGCCAGCCCGAATCTCCGCGTCGAAATGTGCCGCCACCGGTCGGATTCCTCCCACACCGCCGAGGGTCCCGTGCAACCAGTACAGCGTCGGCAATCGGGCCGTGGGCGAGCCATGTTCGGCGGGAACAGCAACGTGGTAGCTCACGCTGCCCGCCGCGGCGGCACTTTCAAAGGTGCGGAACACGATCCCGGGCGCGTCCACCTGCTCGGTCACCCAGGGGAGACTGCGATCGACTGATCGGCCTGGCTCATCCGCCACGCCGATCGATTGCCAAACCGCGAGCACCATCACGATTGCACCACGTGACACGCCCGGCATTGAAAACACTGCAGAACCTCTCGTGCGGGATGGCGACGGCCGGCATGACGACTGAGGACGAAACCCGCTCGCCGACCCTCAGGCGAACCACTCGGGAATCGCGCGGCCGGGACGAACGAACTGGGGACGTCCCCCAAGGTCCGGAAGCACCTGGGAATCCGGAACGCCCAGCGCGTGATAGAGCGTCGCGATCAGATCGGCGGGCGCCACCGGATTGTCCCTGGGAAAGGCGGCTGTACGGTCACTGGCCCCGTAGACGAACCCTCGGCGAAACGGGCCTCCCGCCAACACGGTCGTGAAACAGCCCGGCCAATGGTCGCGACCATCGGCACCCGCTCCCGCGTCGCTATTGACCTGACCAACCCGTGGAGTGCGGCCGAATTCACCAGTCCACACGATCACCGTCTCGTCGAGAAGACCGCGGTCCTCCAGGTCGTCCAGCAGCGCAGAAAAAGCCATGTCTGCGACCGGCATGAGCCGATCCTTGTGATCGATGAAATTTCGGCTGTGCGTGTCCCAGTACACGCTGACATTCTTGATTCCGTCGTTCGGCCAGAACACCGTGACCAGGGGCACACCCCGCTCGACCAGCCGCCGGGCCTGCAGCACGGACTGGCCGTGGGGATTACGTCCATACCGATCCCGCACCGCGGGCGGCTCCTGGTCAAGGTCGAAGGCGCCACGGCCACTAGCCGCCCGCGTCAACAGGTCGAACGCCCGCTGGTGGAACTCATCCCGATCGGCGAGCGAGCCGGTCTGTGTGCGTGCCTGTCGCTCGAGGCTCGCGAGCAGATCCATGCGACCCGAGAGGCGGCCCACTGACAGCTCGGTGGCGAGTGCCATGTCGGGCACACGGTAGTCGGCCGCGTTGGGATCGCTGTCGATCGTCAATGGATCGTGCGAAGCGCCGAGCCATCCAGCAAACTGTCCCTGGCTCTGCTCGACGAAACGCGGCACGTCTCCCGGCACGATGGGTCGCATCTGCACGACGGGCACCGTGTCCCGCCCCCGACCGAGCGCGGCCAGCACGGAACCCACGTTTGGCCACTGCCGGCGGACGTCATCGACGGGCGAGGGTGGCTGGCCCGTCAGCAGAAAACTTGTGGCCCGCGTGTGGTCGGCATTGGAGTGCGTCATCGACCGGATGAGGCACAGTCGATCAGTGCGACGGGAGAGCAGTGGAAAGTGCTCGCCGATCTGAATGCCGGGAACGCTCGTGGCGATCGGTCGGAACTCGCCCCGGACCTCCCGGGGTGCCTCGGGCTTGGGATCCCAGGTCTCGAGTTGCGACGGGCCGCCCCACATGAAGAGAAAGATGCACCGCTTCGCACGCCCGAATGCCGGCTCAGCTTTGACGGCGGCGGTGGCGGCTCGGGCCTCCAGCAGTTGATCGAGTGACAGCCCGAGCATGCCCAGCGAGCCAAGTCGCAGGAGCGTCCGACGGCCATCACGCATGCTTCGGGAGACTGTGGCGCGACTCACG
>JBJTBB010000302.1:0-3172 GCA_046091125.1 Planctomycetaceae bacterium | reverse complement strand
GGTCTCGAGGCCGTCGCTTGGGCCAGGCAGGTCGAGTCGCGTGGCGCCGGCGAGAAGGTGCTGACCTGCATGGACCGCGATGGCACCCGGGCTGGATGCGACCTCGAAATAACAGCCGCCGTGGCAGGGGCAGTGGGGATTCCGGTGGTCGCGAGCGGTGGGGCCGGCAGCCCCTCGCACCTCGCCGACGCGGTCACAATCGGCAGGGCGGATGCGGCTCTGGCCGCTGGCATCTTCCACTTCGGGCAGTGTACGATTCGTGACGTGAAGGAGCTTTTCGCAGCGAGAGGAATACCGGTTCGACCGGCGAATCCGTAGTCTTCGCCCCGTCTTCCCGGAAAAACATCCCCCCGAAGCCGTCATCGGAGCCCGTGGCGGGTGTGCCGTTCATCGGTATCCCGCAGTCGTCACCATGTCGAACCTCGACCCCAGTTCAAGCGTCTCAACCGGGCAGGAAACCGCCGTGTCGGATCCGCCGAGCCCACGGTCCGGCGACGGCGTTCTCGAGATCGACCGCCTCTTCGAGGCCCTTGTCAAGCTCAACGGCAGCGATCTCCATCTCAAGGTCGGCCAGCCTCCGTTCATGCGCGTCAAGGGGGCGCTCACGCCGCTCAAGCATGCCCGGATCGACGCCGAGCAGATGAAGAGACTGTGTCTGCCGCTCCTGGATCAGCGGCAGAGAAAAATATTCGACGCCGACGGTGGTGCGGACTTCGCGCATACGGCGGTCGTGGACGGGAAGCGGTGGCGATTCCGAGTGAACCTGCTCACCCAGCAGGGATCGATGGGCCTCGTGGCCAGGAAGGTGAACGACAGCATCCCGGACTTCGAGAAGCTGTTTCTGCCACCGGCGATCGAGCGGCTCTGTCAACTTGATCAGGGAATGGTGCTGCTTGCCGGCGTCACCGGATCGGGCAAGAGCACGACGATCGGCTCGATGCTTAATTACATCAACCGCAACTACCGCAAGCACATCCTGACGCTCGAGGATCCGATCGAGTTCGTGTTCACCGAGGACAAGTGCCTGATCAATCAGCGGGAGATCGGCGCCGATGTCCGGAACTTCGAGATCGGCATGAAGCATGCCGTGCGAGAGGACCCCGATATCATCCTCGTCGGTGAGCTTCGGGACGTGGAGACCTTCAAGACCGCCATCCACGCCGCCGAGACGGGTCACCTCGTCTTCGGGACGATCCACGCCGCGAGTGCCCCGAGCACCGTCACCCGCATCCTCGACCTGTTTCCGCAGGAGGAGCACGCTGCGATCCGCAGTGCGATCGCCTTCAATATGAAGGGCATCGTCGCCCAGAAGCTCCTCAAGTCGATCAAGGAAGGGGTCTCCCGCGTGCCCGTCGTGGAGCTGATGTTCTTCGATGTGCTCGTTCGGAAGTACGTGCTCGAGGAGCAGGACCACCTTCTGGCCGACCACATCAAGAAGTCGGTCAAGGATGGCATGCAGGATTTCACGATGAGCCTTAAAAGCCTGATCGACAAGGGGCTCATCGACCGTCACGACGCGCTCGAAATCGCGCCGAATCGCGAGGCGCTCATGATGCTGCTGAAGGGCATCGGAACCAGCTGATGAGCATGCCCCGTACGAACGATCTGTTTCGACCGACGAAGCGGTTCATCGAGCGGCTCTTCGCAGCCATCTTGGCTGGTGTTGTGGCAACCGAGGCCCTCGCGGCCGATGCATGGCCCGCCCACATGCCCGATGTGTTCATGCGGGAGCCTGGTGGAGGAATCAGGATCCTGCCAGCCGTCATCTGGTGGTTGATGGTGCTCGGCTGGGTCTTCACGACCGATTGGCTCTGCCGCGACGGCACGAAACAGAAGCAGAATGTCGAACGATGGGGAATGGTGATCGCCTTTCCTTTTTTTCTCTTTTCGATCATCTGTTGGTGGATTCCCTGGGCATGGGCCGGGATGACCCTGATGGGAATCGCCTGGATCACCCCGATGATGGTCTATGCGTCGATTCGCAACCACAAGCTGCCGCCGTCACAGACCATTCTCACCGCCAATCACTTCGGCCGGTTGATCGAGTCCGGTTTGGAACGGCTCGGGCTTCGTGAAAAGTCAGTCGCCCCGCCGCCAGAGGCACTCGTGCCTACGGTGGTGCTCGGGGCCGACCCGTCGGTACCGCCGCCGCAGCAGGCTCAGCGGCTGCAACAAGCCTCGGCGGCTGTTGGTTTCAAGGCCGCCGGAGAACTCCGCGCGGAACTCGCCGGGGTGGGAGGCATGTCATTGGCGTTCGAATTAGGAGGCGCTGAGTCACCCCTCCGTCAAGAGGTTGACGGAGTCTGGCATCAATCTCGCGCCTGGCAGTCACGCCGCGAAAAGCTGAAGGTTGTAGAGGAATGGGTGATGGCGCCCCCGCTCGCGAGAACGGATGCCGAGGGGATCCGAGAGTCGCTGCTGATCCTGAGTGGTCTCGATCCCCGCCAGCAGCGGAGCAAGCTTGACGGCACGTTCGCGGCCAAGGTCGATGGGAAGCCGTGGACGGGCAGGATCATGAGTCGCCCGTCGGGCGCTGGAGAGCGGGTCGTGGTGCGGCTCGAGCCGCAGGTCTTTCGCTTTAAAACCTTCGGTGACCTCGGCATGAGTAACGAGATCGCCGAGAGGGTGGCCAATCTCCTGACGCTCGAGCACGGACTGATTCTGATTTCAAGCCCTCCTGAATCAGGGGGTTCCACCGCGTTCGATGTCACCGTCGGCGCCACCGACAGACTCTTGCGGGACTTTGTTTCGATCGAGGACAAGGCTATACCACCTCGAGAGATTCAGAATGTCAAGCCATTTCGTTGGGATGCTGCCGCCGGGGTGAGTCCGACCCAAGCCCTGACACAGGCTGCGTTGGAGTATCCGAAGGCGATCGTGACACGAGATCTTGTCGACAAGAATCTCGCCGTTGCGCTCGTGGAGCAGGCATCGGCGGACAAGCTCGTGATCGTGGGTCTCAAGGCGACCGATTCCATCGATGCAATCCAGCGGCTGCTGAGCATGGGGGTCGACCACAACAAACTCGCAGAGTCATTGCTTGGCAGTCTTTCACTGAGGCTCGTTCGAAAGCCCTGCGTGAGGTGTCGGCAGGAGGTTCCGCCCTCGCCAGAGTTCCTCAAGCGGATCAGGCTCACTCCCGAGCGGCTTCCGAACATCATCCAAGCATCGA
>JBJTBB010000301.1:0-5413 GCA_046091125.1 Planctomycetaceae bacterium | reverse complement strand
AGGCGCCATGGATCTACTCCGGGGCGGTCGAGCACCATGGCGACCTGATCGACGCCATCTCCCGCGTGCGGCCACTTGCAGGCTGTGATCGTCAAGCGGTGCGCGTCGTCCGCGATCCACGATGGCTCGGACAGACATGTCGGGACAGTGGGCTGGCATATCCAGCGACGAGTGCAACTCCCGATGGGATCCCGCTCGACGGATCATTCCTCGTGAAGCCCCGTGCGGGTGCTGGTGGCCGAGGTATCGCGCCTTGGACGGTTCAAGAGGCCGCGAGAGACCGCTCGCCGGGCGAATGGCTGTGGCAACGTCGACTCCAGGGCATTTCGAAGTCAGTCGTCATCCTCGCAGGTCCCTCGACCCCAATCATCGTGGGAACCAGCGAACAATTCGTGGGCCTCGAGGCGAGCCGTGGTCCGGCCTTCGGCTGGTGCGGAGGGGTCGAGCTCCGTGATTTGGCGAACGACGTCTTCATGCGGTTCGCCCAGCACCTCGTGGCCTCGGGGTGTCGGGGTCTGCTGGGAGTCGATTATCTCGAGGATGCCAACGGCACGTGCCATGTGGTCGAAGTTAATCCACGGCCAACAGCCTCGATGGAGCTGTTCGAGCGTTCGTGGGGCATCTCCCTCGTTGCCGCGCACCTGCACGCCTGCGGATTCTCAACTCCGAGGTCATCGACCTCATGGCACCTACCGCCCTCTCCGGTCGAAGGGCCATTCTGGGCGAAGGGGGTGTTATTCGCGCGCGATGAACTCGTGATCGCGGCAGCGGACATCGATGCCGTCGATCGCCTCGACCGAAGCTGGCGGGCAACGTCTTTCGGCTGGCCATCGCTGGCAGACGTGCCCCACGCCGGTGCGCGCATCCCGGCTCGATCACCCATTCTCACTGTTTTTGCTGCAGGGGACGATCCACCGTCTTGCCGGGCCGAAGTCGAGCGGCGACTTCAGCAAGTCGAGCGGATGCTCATGGCCGAACGTCCACCAGCGGAATCCAAGGCACATTCCCAGGACGCATCTGCTGGAAACCAGGATGGATTCACCGTCGCAGACCATCTCCACACGTCATCACAAAGACGTGAAAACGCTTCGGTCGAGCCGTGACGGTTGGCCTATCCGGCTTTCCGTCGGATCGCCGGCTGCTCGGCACCCGGAAGGCAACGCTCCATGTGGTAGGCGTCCTCCGTCGTATCACGGTAGAAGTCCTTGAGAACGGAGACGGCGAGAAAACCGTTCGATCTGAAAAACAATTGGGCGGGCAGATTACGCTCCCGCACTTCCAAGCAGACCCGACCGCGGTGATCGGGAGCAAGCTTTCCGAAGATTTTTTCCACGAGCATCGAGCCGACCCCAAGCCGTCGATGCGTTCGGGCTACGGCCAGATTGAGTACGTGGATCGATTCTCGTCGTAGTTCATAGACGACGAACCCGACGACGGCCTCCGCCGTCTCGGCGACCATGCCAATACAATTCCGTTGCCGCAGACAACCGATGAAGTCCTCCTCACCCCAGGGAAACTCAAAGGACTGTTCCTCGATGCCCATTACCTCAGGCATGTCACGACGGATCATCCATCGGACGTGGACTGCCGATCGGATGCTCGCAGTTCCACGGGAGCGTTTCGGGGCCGGTTTGCGGTCGTGCTTCGATTGATCCACTGGCTTCGACTCCATCGGCATGTCGTGAGACGGTGCATGACGGCTGCGGCCCGACGGCCGCAGGCCGCACCCACGTCGGATAGGGCTGTACCAGACGACATGGGTGGAAGCCAAGAGAGTCCGATCGAACGTCAAAACGGCCCAGAGCACGCCGGCAAATCGCCTTGACCCGTCCGGTCAGGCGACTCTACCGTCCCGCGGATTTTGCAACCCTTCGGACCTTTGGATCCATGCCCCGACGCCGCGGACCACGTGAGCGACCGCTAACGGCAGGCATCACCATGCACCGCATCGCCGCCTCGATCACCGATCATCGATCACGATCGTGTCTCGGACATGATCATCAGTCGTCGTACATCGGATCGCATCTCAACGCGATCGCGTTTCTCCTCGCCGCGTCGTTGACGGGCGGCTGCGCGGGGCCGTCGATTCGTAGCCAGAGCCCCGAGGTCGAGGCACTCGTCAAACTCGAGGCAGAGACCCAACTCATCGGGGACTTCACCACTCCATGGGGAATCACAAGTCAACGTATCGAGAACGCAGGCCTCGTGACGGGCCTTCCTGGCACTGGCGGAGACCCTCCGCCGTCTCCGCAGCGTCAGATGCTCCTCGCCGACATGCAAGCACGCGGTGTGGCCGAACCCAACAGACTACTCGCATCCAACACGACCGCGCTGGTGTGGGTGCATGGCTACCTGCCGCCAGGCGTCCGCAAGGGCGACCGTTTCGACGTCTTTCTCGAGGTTCCTGGAGACAATGACACTACCAGCCTTCAGGACGGATGGCTGATGGAGGCCAGGCTTTCCGAAATGGCGCTGCTGGGAAGTCGCATGCGCGACGGACATGTCACCGGGATCGCCGAGGGTCCGCTTCTGGTCGCCCCTGTCGCGAGTGGCACGCGTGACGGAAAATCCAAGCTGCGCGCATGCATTCCTGGAGGTGGCGTTGCGATCACCTCAAGGCCCCTGGGCCTCATCATTTCCCCTGAACACCGCTCCGTCGCTCTTTCGAAGCGGATCGGCGACTCCATCACCCGCCGATTCCATGCGGTGATCGATGGCGCGAAGCGGGGCGTGGCGACGGCTAAGACCGACCGATACATCGAGCTCGAAATTCCGCCCGCCTATGCGCACAACCTCGGTCGGTACATCCAGGTCGTGCAATCGATTTGCCTGAATGAGGTGCCCGGGCGGAAGCTCGAACGGCTCGAACTACTCGCCCGACAGCTTGCCGATCCCGTGACCGCCCCCATCGCGGCGATTCGTCTCGAGGCGATCGGTGCCGACTCGACGGCGACCCTTCGTGCCGCATTGACCGACCAGGACCGCGACGTCCGTTTCTGTTCCGCGGAGGCCCTGGCCTATCTTGGCGAATCCTCGGCGGCCAACGAACTTGCACGAGCGGCGGAAGACGCACGGGGCGTCCGTGGGGCCGCTCTCGAGGCGCTGGCGGTCATCGATGATGCGAACGGGCTGGATGCCCTCCAGTCCCTCCTTTCAAGTCAAAGCGCCGAGACGCGGTATGGCGCATTCAGCATCCTCCGGCGAATTGACCCGACGGCTGCGCTCATTCGTGGCACTCGCACCGAAGGTGGCTTCTGGCTGCACGTGCTGGATGTGAAGGGACCGCCGCTGGTGCACGTGACTCGCTCGGTTCGCCAGGAAATGGTGCTTTTCGGAACGGACCACCCGCTCTCCGACGGCCTCCGTGCCGAAGCCGGCAGCGCGATCGTGGTCGTCGTGGAGCGAGGTACCGCGACGCTCACGAGGTTCGAGCCAGGACTCGATGATCGGACGCTCAGGGTACCCGCGCGAGTCGATCTCGTTGCTCGGGCCATCGCCGATCTGGACGGCTCCTACGCCGACATCGTGCAGTTTCTTCAGCAGGCGAAGGCCGGTCGTGCCCTTGAGAGCCGACTCGCGTTCGATGCGGTGCCGGTTACCTCGATCGAAGGCGGTTCGAGCGATGGACCAGCCAAGTCCGAAAAGGAACCGGAGCCCGACTCCAAGGTGGCGGACGAAGTACCGGCGGCGACCGGAGCTGCCGCCGCATGACGAGGCTCGTCGCACTCGAAGTCGTCGGGTTCAAGAGCTTCGCCGATCGCACGCGGTTCGACTTTCCCGAGGGACTGACCGCGATCGTGGGGCCCAACGGCTCCGGCAAATCGAACGTCGTCGACGCCGTCAAATGGGTTCTCGGCGAGCAGTCGGTGCGCAGCCTTCGCGGCCGCGAGATGACCGACGTCATCTTTTCAGGCTCTGCGAGCCGGAGGCCGTTGAACGCAGCTGAAACGACACTCATCTTCGAGAATGCATCCCGCGACCTTCCCCTCGATGCCGACGAGGTGCGAATCACCCGCCGCGTGTACCGGAGCGGGGAGGGTGAATACCTCGTCAACGGAGAAGCATCTCGCCTGCGTGACATCCGTGAGCTGCTCTCAGGGACGGGCGCAGGAGCCGAGGCCTATAGCGTCATCGAACAGGGACGTGTCGATGCACTGCTCGTCGCAAGCGGCCGTGACCGTCGCGCCGTCTTCGAAGAGGCGGCCGGCATCACCCGCTTTCGTGTCCGTCGCGCGGAGGCTCTCCGCCGCCTCGAACGAACCGATCACAGCCTCGCAAGGCTGGGAGACATCCTGGGTGAAGTCGCAGGTCGGCTCGGCACAGTCCGACAGCAGGCGGCACCCGCCCGACGCCATCGCGAGCTGACCGCGAGACTCCGGACCCTGCGACTCGCCATTGCATCCACCGACATGGTGGTGATCGACCAGGAGATCGCCGATGGCCGTCGTTCGATCACCGCCGTGCGCGAGAACCTCGGGATGTTCGAGGCCTTCCTGAATGATGCGGCGGCGAGAGCACGTGCGATCCAAAGCGACGATGAGAACCTCGGTCTATCGATCGAGGCCCACCGGACGACCGTCGCGGAATGGCGTCAGACCGCAGCTGCAGCCGAGGCGTCGCGGCGGGGATCGATCGACCAGCGGACCGCGATCGCCGACGATGCCCTGCAACTGTCCAAACGTCTCGGCATGGCGCTCGGGCGACACCGTGCCGGCTCCGCGTCGACGGAGGCCACCCGCAGGCAAATCGCCGAAGCCCAGATGAAACTCGACTCGCTCAACGAGTCGATCTCGCAACTGCCGTCCGACGACGAGGACATCGATGGAATGTCCGAGGCGAGACAGCGGGTGCTGGCCGCTCGCGAGCGATCCCGACAGTGCGACGCTGCACATCGCGAGCGAATGACCGAGTTGTCCCGCATCGAAGACGAGCTGGACCGTGCGATCTCCGCGATCGAGCCCACGCGTCAGGCGGCGGAATCGGCGGTGGCCGAGCAAACGGAATTCGAATTCCGACGATCCGCGTGCCAGGGATTGCAAAAGAGCCTCGAAGAACGATCACTCGTCGCGGCCGAGGCGGTCAGGGAGGCGGAGCGGGATGCCGCAGCGGTGGCGGATTCAATCATCGCCCGGATGGACGAGCAAGGCTCATGGAGGGCACGACTCGACTCGTGTCGCGGGAGACGAGAGACGCTCGCCGAACTCGTCGAGCGTCGCGATGGGGTCTCTCAGGCCGTTCGCGACCTTCTTGCGAATCCATTCGAAGGCATCGCGGGGCTCGTGAGTGAGGTCGTCGATGCCCAGCCCGACATTGCCCGAATCGTCGATGCCGCACTCGGCGGCCGCTCGACACCGATCGCCGTCGAGTCCCTGGAATCGATGCCCGAAGGTGGCGTGACAAACGCTCATCGCTC
>JBJTBB010000300.1:0-10591 GCA_046091125.1 Planctomycetaceae bacterium | reverse complement strand
ACCCCGAAGGGTGATCGTACTCGGCGACCTGTTTCATGCCGCGACGGGCTGCACGGAGGCCGTTTTCGACGAGTGGCGGCGATGTCGGCGGCGCGTCGCTGGCGAAGTCGTCCTCGTGCCGGGGAATCATGATCGCAGGCTGCGACTTCCGCCGGATCTCGGTCTCGAGGTCGCGGATGGAGTCATGATCGAGGACGACCTGTCCTTCCATCATGAGCCGCCGGATGACGCCTGCGGCAGAAATGCCTTCTGCGGCCACGTGCATCCCCGCCTCTCCATCCGGGCTCCCGGCGGTGACCGCTGCACGGATCGGTGTTTCGTCGAGCGGAGGGGCGTGCTCACGCTTCCGGCCTTCGCGACGTTTGCGGGGGCGAGTGTCGTCCGACCGGAGCCGGGAACTCGCCTCTGGGCCGCGGGCGATGGAGCGGTGGTCGAGGTCACCCGGATGGCGATCCTGGCGACTCGGTAGGACGCTCGTGCGAGGAGATCGAACGGAAGGCGGCTGGAAGCCACCGGAGGATGTCGGTCGCCACGAGCGACATCTCGCCGACGACTTTTGCAGCGAGGTCGCCGGCGCGTCCGTGCACCCAGGCGGCGACACGAGCCGCCTCAAGGCACGAGAGTCCCTGGCCGATGAGGGCCGCGATGATGCCAGTCAGCACATCCCCTGCCCCGGCGGTCGCCATGCCCGGGTTGCCGGTCGTGTTGTGATGGCTGAGCGAGCCGTGCGTGATCAGCGTGCGGGTGCCCTTCAAGAGGATGATCACGCCATGAGCCTCGGCCCAGCGTTCGGCGGCTCGTTCGAGGCTTCGTCGATCCTCCGCCGCGGAACCCCCGAGCATCATCGTCAGTTCGCCCGCATGCGGTGTGAGGACGCGCTCACCAGGTGGAGACCGCCCGCCCCGGTCTGCAATCGCGCGGATGCCGTCCGCATCGACGACCAAAGGCCGCGGGCACTCGTCCCACAGTCGCCTCATGATCTGGGCGGCCTCCTCCCCACGACCGAGTCCCGGTCCGCAGGCCACGACATCGGCCTTCGCGGCGCGCGAGAGGATCGTCTCCGTGGCAGTCGCGGAGAATCCCCCCGCCGTCGACGGCAGACCGAGGGTCATCACACAGGGGTCGAAGCTCGCCGCGACGATCGCCACAGGATCGGGAACGAGGAGTTCGACCAATCCCGCACCACTCCGGAGGGCCGCCATGGCACACAGCGCCGGGGCCCCGGCCATCCCCAGGCTCCCACCGACCACTACAATCCGGCCGTAATCGAACTTGTGGCTCTCGGGAGGCCGTGCCGGAAGTGCTGGAAACGACGCGTTCATCTGGGGCGAACAGTCTACCTGCGGGGCGGTTGGCGACTTGACGCCCGGCGACGGACGCCGCTATCCTCCCGCCCAACGGGTTTGGTCTCCATCCGCCGCTCCCATGACTGGTGCGGCCCTCGAATGGCGGAATTGCAGTGAAGGCGAAGGGATCCAGGAAACAGTCGGGCTCCTCCGATGCCGGTGCGGGGAAGCAGCAGGATTCAGGGGACATTTTTGATGTCGCCCGAGTCCGTCGTCTCATCAACATGATGAAGCGGCATGACCTGGCCGAAATCGATTTGCGTCAGGGAGACCAGCAGGTCAGGATCCGCCGTGGACCCGAGGGGAGCGGTGCGATCGTCATGGCGCCCGCCGCCCACCCGCCGATGGCCGCTGCGTCCGGCGGCGCCGCGTCGTCCGGCTCGCCGCCCGCGAAGGTCGCCGACGATGGCATGCTGATCGTGAAGAGTCCAATGGTCGGGTCGTTCTACCGTTCCTCGAGCCCCGACGCGGCGCCGTTTGTGAAGGTGGGTGACCGTATCGGACCCGATCAGACCGTCTGCATCGTTGACGCCATGAAGGTCTTCAATGAGATCCCCTCGGGCGTCTCGGGGCAGGTCGTCGCGATCTTGGTGGAAAATGGGGCCGCCGTCGAATTTGGACAGCCGCTGATCAAGGTGGATCCCGGGGCCTGACTCGCGCGGGGCCGTTCGACGGCCCCGTCACCTCTCACACCCTTCAGACAGGGCTTCGGCGGACAACCATGTTCAAGCGGATCCTGGTGGCCAATCGCGGCGAAATCGCGCTGCGGGTCATCCGTGCCTGCCGGGAGATGGGGATCGAGACCGTCGCCATCTTCAGCGAGGCGGATGCCAATGCGCCTTACCTCGGTCTCGCCGACGAGGCGATCTGCGTGGGGCCGGCGAAGGCCGCCGAGAGCTATCTGCGGATCGATCGGGTGATCAGCGCCGCCGAGATCGGCAACGTCGAGGCCATTCACCCTGGCTACGGATTCCTCTCGGAGAACTCCCACTTCGCAGAAGTCTGTCGTTCCTGTGATATCGCGTTCATCGGCCCCACTCCCGAGGCAATGCAGCGGGTGGGCGACAAGAACTCGGCGCGGGAATTGGCCAGGGAGGCAGGAGTGCCCTGCGTGCCCGGCAGCGACGGACTGGTTTCGAGCGAGCAACAGGCCGTCCGTACCGCCCGGGAAATCGGTTTTCCGGTGCTGCTGAAGGCCACCGCCGGCGGTGGTGGCAAGGGCATGCGCGTGGCTGCGAACGAATTGACGCTCCAGGGAGCCTGGCAACAGGCCGCCGCAGAGGCACAGGCCGCGTTCGGCAACCCGGGGATCTACATCGAGAAGTACGTGGAGCGTCCGCGGCACGTCGAGATCCAGATCCTCGGCGACACGCACGGAACCATCCTGCACCTGCACGAGCGGGATTGCTCCACCCAGCGTCGTCATCAGAAGTTGATCGAGGAAAGCCCCTCACCGCGGCTCCCCCAGAAGACCCGTGCGGCGATGTGTGAGGCAGCCGTCAGGCTCGCGAAGGCGGCCGGTTATTACTCGGCCGGCACGGTCGAATTCATCGTGGACCAGCAGGACAACTTCTACTTCATCGAGGTCAACGCGAGGATCCAGGTGGAGCACCCGGTGAGTGAAATGGTCACGGGAATCGACCTGGTGAAGTCCCAGATCCGCGTGGCTGCCGGTGAAAAGCTCGGGATCAAACAGGACGACATCCGTGCCCGCGGACACGCGATCGAGTGCCGTATCAACGCCGAGGATCCTGCCAGCGGCTTCCGCCCCTGTCCAGGGCGAATCGAGCGGCTCTTCGTGCCGGGAGGGTTCGGGGTGCGTTTCGACTCGCACGCGACCACCGGGTACGTGGTGCCGCCGCATTACGATTCGATGGTCGCAAAGCTGATCGTTCACCAGCCGACTCGCGACGAGGCGATCGATACGATGGTCAGGGCCCTGCGAGAGTTGAGGATCGAGGGCATCAAAACGACGGTCCCCATTCACCTCGACCTGCTCCGGCACACGGCTTTCCATGAGAGTCGGGTGGACACGACCTTCGTGGAACGCCTGCTCGCAGCCTCCTGAGCCCGGGTCGAGGGCCTTTGGCCCACCGGGCGATGTCCGGCGAACATTCCTTCGTTCTTTCCGCAGGAGCACCGATGACCGAGCCTCTATCCCTCCCTCCCAAGGCAGCCCACCATTTTCGCCGTGTGGCCATTCTGTTCGCCGGGGGGCCGGCACCGGGAGCGAACGCCGTGATCTCGACGGCGGCCACCTCCTTTCTCCGCGAGGGAACCTCTGTCATCGGCATGAAGCACGGCTATTCGTCGCTCGCCGAATACTCTTCGGAACGGCCGCTCGTGGAAGGGCGGGATTACATCGACCTGCGGCCCGAGCACCTCAAGCGGACCCGCAGCGGCCAGGGCATTCTCCTTGGCACGGCCCGCACCAATCCCGGAAAGAACATCTCCCACCCCTCGCATTTCGAGGACGCCGAACGCTCGCGTCCACTCGCCAACGTTCTGGCTGGATTGCGATCGTTGGGGGTCGAGGCGCTGGTTTCGATCGGCGGCGACGACACGCTCAAGACGGCCAATAAGTTCAAGCTCTTCCAGGATCGGCTCCCGTCGGGCTTGCCGCGCATCCCGGTCGTGCATCTCCCGAAGACGATCGACAACGACTACATGGGAATCGACTTCACCTTCGGCTACTTCACGGCGGTCGACACCCTCGGGGGCGAGATTCGCAACCTGCTCTACGATGCGGAAGCCGGTCGTGCGTACTACGTCTGCGAAACCATGGGCCGCAGTGCCGGCTGGCTGTCGTATGGCGCCGCCATCGCCGGTGAGGCCAGTCTCGTGATCAGCGTGGAGGATATCCACGGTCGGTACCGCGGCGAGGAGGCCGTTACGGCCTCCGACGGCGCGACCCGCATCAAGCCCGTGATGGATATCGGGCTGGTGGTCGACCGGATCGTGACGACGATGCGGGTGCGGGAAGAACAGGAGGGCAAGCAGTACGGCGTGATCGTTCTCGCCGAGGGCCTCGCCGAATACCTCCCGGCGAGCCAGCTGGCGGGTATTCCCCGGGATGATCACGGACACATCTCGATCGCACAGGTCCAGCTGGGTCGCATGTTCTCGAAACTCGTGGCCGACGAGTACAAGCGACAGACGGGCCGGTCCCGTAAGGTGGTCGGGCTCCAGCTCGGCTATGAGTCACGGTGTGCGAAGCCCCATGCGTTCGACGTGATGCTCGGCAGCCAACTCGGCGTCGGTGCCTACCGGGCTTTGGCAGAGCGGGGTCTCGACGGGGTGATGGTGAGCGTGTCGGGTCAGCTGGACCTCAACTACGTGCCCTTCGAGGAACTCGTGAACCCCGACACCCTCGTGACGGTCGTGAGGTACGTGGAACGCGGAAGCGATTTCCACTCCCTGGCCCGCTTCCTCGAGACCTACGTGAACGAGTGACCGATGATACTGCCGCCGCCGTAGAAGCCTCCCGACTGGCCGGCGAAGTGCGCGAAAACGGTCACTGCTGTGTGAGGATTCCCTTCGTACTCGGCACGCCCGTCTGTCGGGGGTCCATCTCGGTCGCCATCCGCAGGGCGCGGGCGAGGGCTTTGAAGACCGCCTCGGCAATGTGATGGGCATTGCGGCCATGATGGAGAACGGCGTGCACGTTCGCCCCTGCGGCAGCCGCAAATCCCTCCCAGAAGACCTCGACGAGTTGCACGTCGAACGTGCCGATCACCGGCACGGGAAAAGGCACCGCGAACACGCAGGCCGGTCTTCCGCCGAGATCGACGGCCGCAGTCACCAGGGACTCGTCCATGGGAAGAACGCAGTGGCCGTAGCGGCGAATGCCCCGCCGATCGCCGAGCGCATCCCTGACAGCGGTGCCGAGAGATCGTCCGACGTCCTCGACGGAATGGTGTCCGTCGACATGCAGGTCGCCTGAGCAGTCGATATCGAGGTCGTAGAGCGAGTGTCCTGCGAGCAGGACGAGCATGTGGTCGAGGAAGCCCATGCCGGTGCGGACCGTCGACCGACCGGTGCCATCCAGGTCGACCGACAGCCGGATCCTCGTTTCGCTGGTCTCGCGTGTGATGCTGACGGTTCGGGGCATGGTGGCTGTCTCAGGAGGAAGCAGGTCGGCTGCATGGGGTGTCGGACGTGGCGGTCGCTCGGCCGAGGATCATGCGGAGCGCGGCGAGGAAGGCATCGATCTCGTCGTCCGTGCCGACGGTGATCCGCAGGCCGTCGCCGTAGCCCTCATATCGCATGAAGCGGATCAGGATCCCCTCGGCTTTGAGCGATTCATAGATCGGCCGGTGTGGAAGTGTCGGATGCGTGCACCAGACGAAGTTGGCCTGACTAGCGACCACGATGAAACCGAGTCGTGCGAGCGAGGTGGCGAGTCGCGACCGGGTGGCGATGATCCGGCCCAGGGTCTCGTGGAGCCAGTCCTGGTCGTCGATCGCCGCGGTCGCGGCAGCGATCGAGAGGGCGTCGCAGTTGTAAGAATCCTTCATCTTCACGAGTTGTTGGATGATCTCTGGGCGGGCCACCGCGAATCCAAACCGCAGCCCGGCGAGTGCATACGACTTGCTCAGGGAACGGGTCACGATCACCCGTTCACAGCGTTTCACGAGGTCGAGGCAATCGTCATCCGCAAAGTCGCCATAGGCTTCGTCCACGACGAGCGGACAGGGCAGTTGCTCGGCGATTCGGAGGACTTCCGCCGGCGGGATGAGCGTGCCTGATGGACTGTTGGGGTTGGCGATAATCGCGAGCCGCAAGCGTTCCGCGGGGGCCCAGAAGCGGTCGTCGAGCGACCAGTCGGACGCAAAAGGAACTTCGTCGCAGATGGCCCCCTGAAGATCGGCGAGCGTCCGATAGAGGATGTAACTCGGGGTCGGGACCCGCAGCCGATCGCCCGCGCCGACGAACGATCGGACGAGAATCGTCAGGAGATCGTCACTTCCATTTCCACAGAGGATCCAGTCAGGATCGACTCCGAGGAGATCGGCCGCCCGGATCCGAAAGGCCGTGGCCAGAGGGTCCGGATACTTGGCGAGGGTGCGACCGGTCGACGTCGCGGCAACGGCCCGCGACACCGCGGGCGATGGCTCGTATGGATTCTCATTCGTATTCAGCTTGATCCACTTGCCACCCTGCGGCTGCTCGCCCGGCGCGTACCCGTGCATCGCCGCGATTTCGGGGCGAACGAGGGACGCAGCCGTTTGGGTACGGGGAGAATCGAGCATGGAAGACCTCGGAGACAAAAGTCTAGCCCACGCCGATCGGGAACGGTCGCCATCCGGACAATCGTCCCGATCGGTACGACCGACACCGGCACTCACTCGAATCGGGCTTCCACGCTCCGGCGGTGCGCGGTCAGTCCCTCGGTGTCGGCGAGTGTGGCGATGTCGGCGGCGATGTCGGACAGATCGGCTCGTGTCAGGCGGATAACACTCCCCGCCCGCATGAAATGATTGGCCGACAGGCCCGCAGCGAAGCGGGCGGTGCCTCCCGTCGGCAGGACGTGCGACGGTCCGGCTGCATAGTCTCCGGCAGCCACGGGACTGTAGGGCCCGAGAAACGCCGCACCGGCGTGGCGGATCGTCGCAAGCGTGGACTCCGGATCGACCGTGTCGATCGAGAGATGTTCCGGAGCGAGTTCATTGGCGATGCTCGCTGACTCAGCGTCACTTGTCGTCACGACGATCGCACCGAAACGGGCGAGGCTCTCGCGGGTCAGGTCGGCCCGCTCGAGAACGGCCAGCCGCCTCCTCAATGAGGCGGCGACGACGTCGGCGAGCCTGACAGATGCCGTCAGGAGTATGGCCGACCCGGGGCTGTGTTCCGCCTGGGCGAGCATGTCCGCCGCGATGGCTTCGGCATGTCCGCGGTCATCCGCGACGATCGCGATCTCGCTCGGTCCGGCGATCGAGTCGATCGCGACGTCGCCGAATACATGCTCCTTGGCAAGAGCCACGAACAAGTTTCCCGGACCCACGATCATGTCGACCCGCGGCAGGCCCTCGATGCCGTACGCCATGGCCGCCACACCCTGTGCCCCGCCCGCCCTGACAACGGACGTGACGCCGAGTTCGTGACAGGTTGCGAGCACGTGCAGGTTGTCGGAACCGAATCGCGTGGGTGGTGCGACGACAACGATTTCACGAACGCCGGCCACGGCGGCCGGCACAACCGTCATCAAGAGCGTCGATGGATACGCCGCAGCTCCTCCGGGGACACACACGCCGATCCGGTCCAGCGGTAAATAGCGTTGCCGCAGCGATCCGCCACCGGCGAGTGGCACCTCCACGTCCCTGGCGAGGATAGCCCGCTGGAATCGCTCGACACGATCGCGGATCCTGCGCACCGCAGCGAGGAATCCTGCATCGATCGCTGCGTGTGCGTCGATGAGCACGTGGTTCGGCACAAGCAACTGCTCGGGGGTTTGGCTGATGCCGTCGATGCGCCGCGTGTAGTCGAGCACCGCGGCACGGCCCTTTGTTCGGACGTCACCGCAGATGCGCTCCACGACCTGACGGGGAGTGAGCGACTCCCCGAAGACGTCGATCGTCCGTTGACGGCCGGCCGGACTGACCAGCTCACCCTGTGATGAAAGAGCCCGCCGTAGCGACTCCAGTTTTTCACGGCCGTCAGGGGCCGCGAGATCGATGCGTTGGCAGATATCAGGCTCGGGAGGCATGGTCCCTTTCAGCATAGCCTGCGAGAACGCTCGCGAGCCTCATGAACGGAAACCCCCTGGGCTCCATCGTCACGCTGCTGCGAACGGACCGGCTCCAGGCCCGGTTCACCGCACTAGCGGACGGCCAATCTCGTCGAGGGATTCTGCCCGGGTGCCTGGGGAACCATCGCGTCATTGCGTGCCTCCCAGGAGGCGGCGATCCAATTGTCAGACGGTTGGCTCGTGCCACCCAGTTCTCCACGAAACATCCTCGCGATCAGGGACGCCGTTCGGGAGTCGAGTGTCGTCGGACCACCATCGCGCTCTCCAAAGACAGGATCCGGAGGCAGATGTGGCGCCCGATCCTGGCGGGTCGTCTCAGCCGTCCTGGTATGCACGGAATCCGAAAGCCTCGCATCGATGGCGGCGGCCCGACTGACGGCGGACCTCGCCTCGTCGGTTCGACCCATCGCCGTCAGAACGATCGCCCGACGCAGGTGGGTATCGGGAAGATCGGCGGCGACTCGAGCGGCCTGGTCGTAGGATCGGAGCGCCTCTTTGAGCCGGTCCGGGGTGTCCAGGCCCGCACGAACGTGAGTATCCCCGGCCGCTACCAGTTTGCCGGCTGTCATCCGCGCGGCGGTACTGCTGGCCGCCGGGCGCGGAGGGAGCCGGCCAGACTCCACCGTCGGACGCATCGTCCGCGAAGGCTGTGGTGCACGAGCCAACTGTTCCGGCGGCGCATGCATCGGCACGGATGGAAACGAACGATTGACCATTGGCCGATGGTTCGACCGCGCAGACGCCAACGTCGAGAAATCGACACCGATAGGGCTGGCTCCTGGTGTCGTGGCTGCGAACGGGCCCCAGCCATACCAGCCAAAGGGACTGCATCCGAACCCATTGAACCCCCAGCCGACGGAAATGCCGCCCGGATACCAGCCATAGATGACCGCTGGGTAAGCGCAACCCGAATAGAAGCGAGGGCCACACACTCCGTAAGCGGGCCAGCCGCAACCGTATGCCGAGTACGAGTAGCTGTACGTGTACGAGGAGCATCCATAGGAGGTTACGATCCGCGGCCCGCAAAAGGGTCGCCACCCGCAGCCATACCCATACGAGTAGATCCGAGGACGCCAGCACCAGGCCGAAGCCGTCTGCGGAGGCAGTGCGATCACACTTGCGACTGCGGCGATGAACGTCGTTCTCGTCAAACGGTGGAGCCACGAGCCCGACCGACCACGGCCCCGCCGGCTGCCTGCCGACATCCACCGATTTCGGATGTAACGCGGATGACTCTCCGCCAAAACCATGCCAGCTGAGATCATCGTTGCGCCCTCCATGGACGACTGAATAGCGTACGGCACCGTGTTCGATTGCTGCCAGCATTTGGTTCGCAGGCCCTCGAACACCGCCGAAATGGCAAGCGGAAAGCGGCGTCCGCCATGGTGGAAACGCCACGTTCGCCCGAAGCGGTGTACCGGAATCCTGTCTAGGAACCGGCCAGGCCCATCAGCCGTCGGAGCGAAGTGATCGCGATTTCACCGTATTGGCGGGGGGGGACTCGCCACAGCCTGGGATTCATCAGTTCCACGGCCACGGCTCCCTGATAGCGGATGGTCTCGAGGCGGGCGAGCAGCACGTCCACGGGAGACGATCCCTCACCCGGGAGAATCCGGTCCGAGTCGGTCGCCATCTCGCGAGGCACGTCGGCGACGTCGCTTACCTGCACGTGAAAAAGGTTGTCGACGGAAAGCAGTTCAAGATCGATCGCCTTGCTCGGGCCGACAGTGAAGTGAAACCAGTCGAGGCAGATCCCCAGTGCTGGACTCGCCACGCCCTCGACGAGCGCCACCGCCGATTGGAGGTTGTTTGGGAAACCAGCCCTCGCGTCGAACTCGAGTCCAAGTCGGATGCCGTGGTCTGCCGCTCTTTTTGCGGCTTCGGCGAGTGTCGTCGAGATGCGTGAAAGATCCTCAGACGTGAGGGGCCCGTAGGCGTCCCCTGCCACGACCAGTACCGGCACGCCGATGGACGCGAGCGAGGACAACCGTCGCTCGAAAAGCCGCCAGTGCTCTGCCCTCGCGGCGTCCTCGCCCACCAGCAGTCCACCCTGGAAGCTCGCGGCCACCGCTCGGATGCCGTGGAGCCCGAGCAGATCGGACAATCGGCGCGCTCCATCGCCCTGGAAAAAAGGTTCGGCATGGCCGAGCCAGAGGTCGATCGCCTCGCAGTGGCCGGCCGCGTAGTCCTCGAGAATCGTCCCGAGCGAACTGTTTAGCGATGAGACCGTCGAGATCGCCGGGGTGGCCAGCGTCACCGGAGTTTCTCCCGCAGCAGATCGACGACATCGTCGAGTGGCACGCGACTCTGCTCCAGTGAATCGCGATCCCGCAGCGTCACGGTGCGATCCGAGAGGCTCTGGCTGTCGACGGTGAGGCACCAGGGGGTGCCTGCCTCGTCCTGCCGCGCATATCGACGTCCGATCGCCCCTTTCTCGTCATACATGCAGGACATGTGTGGCTTCTGACTGCGATAGAGATCGATCGCGATTTCTGGC
>JBJTBB010000299.1:0-2978 GCA_046091125.1 Planctomycetaceae bacterium | reverse complement strand
GCCTCAGGGTGTGGAAATCCGCCGATGGATCAGCCGTCTTCGAACGGATGCTTTCCGGCGGTGCGGTCTTCGATGTCGCCTTCCTGTCGACGACCCATGTGGCCACGATCGGCCAGGACAACATGCTCCGGATCTGGGATCTCGCGGCTCCAGCCGATGTGGCGGCCGCCGCGGAGGCCGCCGCGGCTGATGCCGACACTAGGTTCCTCGCGTCGAATCCCGCGGGAACCGTGCTCATCGCCTCGGGCGGCGGCAAGCGACTGGCGGTGTATCGCGTCGCCGGGGGGCGTTTGGACGACGTCGGGCCGGTCACGATCCCGGTCGGTTCCAGCCGCGTCACTGACATCGCATTCGCTGCGGATGCGAGTCTCGTCGTCGCGAGCTGTGAGGACGGCCGCGGCACGGTCTGGGACGCGGGTCACCTCGCTGCCGACGCCACGCCCCGGCAGGCCGTCATGCACCCAGTCGCCGTGAGGGGCGTCGCCGTCGATGCGGTTACCGGTCGGCTCGTCGTCGCGGCTGAGGACGGCGTGACGACCTACGACATCGCGACGGCGAATCAGGCCGAACGACTCCTGCCCGCCGTCGGTCAGACGGCCGTCGTCGCGGTCGCCGGCGGCCGGTTCCTCACGGGCGGACAGGATGGACCCGGACGCCTATGGACTCCTTCGCTCGAGAGGATCATGCCAACGAGGGACGCGGCGACCGACGCGGTTCGCGGGATCGCCGTCCTGTCGGGGGACGCCGGAATCGTCGCGCTGGGTTCGGGTTCGGCGGGGCTGCGGCGCTGGAAACCGGATGGATCGGACTTGCCTGCGCTGTGGCCGGAGTGCACGCCGACGGGGCTGGTCGTCACGTCCGACGGCGGCAGTCTCGCCGTGGTGGATGCCGCGGGCATGCTCCACACGATGCGCGTCGGTGATGGTGGCATGGCGGAGTCCTTCGAGGTTGGCAAGGGAGTGAGGGCGCTCGGATTCACGGCCGATGCGAGCCAGGTCGTCCTCGCCGATTCCGACTCACGGCTGCAGGCGTACGCGATTGACGATGGCCGACTGGTGGAGTCGATCACCATCGCGTCTCCGGCGACCCGGCTTGCAGTGACGGGCGCCAACGGCAGCGGCTGGGTCACCTTCGCGGCCGAGCCTCAGGGCAGCCTCGTGCGGCGAAACTGGCTCGTCACTTGGCGTTCGGGAGATACGGTGGCGCACGCGGTGGCCGTGGAGCCGGCAGGCACGCGACATTTCGCCGGGTTCGCCAGCGGCGATGTGTGGCAGATCGCGACTGCCACGGGGGCGATCGAGCGGACGTTTACTGCGGGTGACTCATCCGTGTACGACCTCGCCTTCGAACCGACCTCCGGTGCGCTCGCCGCGGCCACCGATCGTGGGCTGCGGATCTGGTCTTCGGCTGAGGAGAAGGTCCTCGTCGATGCGGTCGTCGAAACGCCGGTTCATCGTGTGTCGTTCGGCGCCGCCGCTGGAAAGCGGATCGTCACCGCAGACGAGGCCGGACTCGTCCAGGTATGGGATGCGGTGACGGGTGCACCGCTCGAAGCGGCAGCCCTGCACGGGGAAGGTCCCGTCGCGGCACGATTTGCGGCCGATGGTCAGACGCTCCTTTCCTGTGGCCGGGATGGGCGACTCGCGGTTTGGCGAAGCGGGGCGATCGCGGCCTACCGTGCGGCGGCCGTTCCTCTGAGAGCCGTCGTGGCAGGGAGGGGCAATCAGGTGCTTCTCGCGGACGACGAGGGAACGGTCCGGCTTGTCGATCTGGCATCGGGTGGCATCGTGCGGACGATCTGCGAGGGATTGCAGCCGCCGCTCGCGGTTGCGATGCGGCCCGACCAGCAGCGGCTCGCGGTGGGGGCTTCCGACGGGGGCGTTCGAATCATCAACCCCGCAGACGGTGCAACGCTCCAGGTGCTCGACGCGGAGACGGCGGTGACGTCCCTCGCCTGGAGAGCCGATGGTCAGCGGCTCGCGGTCGGTACACGGTCAAGTGGCGACTCGCCCGCTCGGATCGTCGGCTTCGGTGCGCCGCTCGCGGCGACGCCATCCCCTGGGAAGGAACTCGAGCGGCATGATGTGGCGAACCCGTCCGCCGACGTCGTGCAGGTCGCATACGATCGGGACGGTCGCGATGTCTGGAGCGTGCAGGCCGATGGGCTGCTTGCCCGGTGGTCACTCGCGTCCCCTGCGGCACTGCTGAAGCTTGACCATGGCGGACCCGTTCTGGCCGCGGTGATCAGCCGCGACGGGCAGGTGATCGTCTCGGGGAGCGCGGACAACTCTGTGCGGATTTGGGATGCGGTGACGGGGCAGCAGAGGTCCCAGATGGCGGGCCACACCGCCGCGGTCCATGCCCTGGCCTTCAACCCCGACGAGTCGCTCGTGGTGTCCGCGGCAGCGGATCGAACGTTGCGGTTATGGGACGTCGGCGGTGGCAGGCAACTCAAACAGGTCGCGACCACGGAAGAGACCGTGTACGCCGTCGCAATCCATCCGTCGGGCCAGACCGTCGCGGCCGGGGGCGCTGACCGGTCCGTCCACCTCGTGAACCTCCTCTCAGGAGCGGTCGAGAGAAGTCTCGCCGGACACACGGATTACGTTCATGGCGTATCGTTCAACCCGGCTGGAACCACCCTGCTGTCGTACGGGTATGCTGGGGAACTGAAGATCTGGGGACTCGCTGTCGGGACGCCCGTTCTGGACGTGCGGGTGGGGCGGATCGGGAACTCGGCCGCCTTCGACCCCAAGGGTGAGCGGATCGTCGTTGCAAACGGTGACAGGACCGCGTCGATCATGGAGGTTCCCGCAGGGGCCCGTTGACCGCCAGTTTTCCGGAGATGTCGCGATGAGTTGGATCCTTTTTCGCCGTGCGGTGGCCCACATCGGACTCGTCGTTCTTCCGTCGGCCAGCATGGCTTCGATCGCCGCGGAGCCACCGGGACTCGGCCCACGCGGTGACCTCGTCGCGGT
>JBJTBB010000298.1:0-2646 GCA_046091125.1 Planctomycetaceae bacterium | reverse complement strand
CGCAGACGATCCCGCGGCCACTCTTCGGGCCCACGACGGGCCGCTGCAGGAGGGACGTGGGGCCGGTGACGAGCAGCTTGTCTCGCTGGGAGTCCGCCATGGCCGTCAGCCGCTTGTGCACGCTCCAGCCGCACAGCACGTCGGCGGCGAACGTCACCTCCCGTCCATGCACCCTGTCGTGATCCCGGGACTGGAGGAACCCGACGCATTCGAAACCATGTTGGAGCGTCGCCGTCACGTACGAATGCGGAACGCACCGAAGGACGTCGTGAGATGGACGATGTGCGGCGAGACTCGATTCACTGCCCGCGAACACGATGCCACCACCTCGGAGAACCTCCACCGCCTCCGAGGCGTGGCCGAGTCGTCGTGTGGAAGCTCCCGTCTCCTGCGCGATGCCTTCGATCTCCTTCCGCCACATGCCGCTCGTATCCCTTCCGTCGAAGGCACCCATCACGAGGAGCCTCGGCGACAGTCCGAGATGCCTCGCGAGATACACCAGTGGCCGCAGGATGTTCACGTCCTGCAGGAGATTGAAGACAAAGACAGCTTCGCTGGCCTGCATCAGAACGCGCTCACGAGGGATTGACGAACCCGTCTGGCAGGGGATGGCCGGTCAGGTCGTCATCCGACAGCACGAGTTGCGTCGGCCGAAACACCTGCCTGATGCCCCGGACGCATTCCGCGAACACAAGCGGACTCGCACTCGATTGGGCCGCCGCACACGACCCGAGGCCCACGAGGGCGTCGGGGACCATCGCAGCCAGATCCAGTCGGAACCACCCTTGCAGGTCGGCCGATCCCCGATTCATTCGATCGAGCATCACAGGCTCGATGAATTCGGAGAATCGATCCCGAACGAGCATCTCGAGCCCCTCCCCCGACGGCTTCAGACGAACGGTCGCATCGTAGTCGACGTCTGGCTTCGAGAACGGCGTGCCGACGGAGAGTGCGCCGAGCCGGAGGGCGAGTTTGTGGGCGAGCAGTGGACTCTTGCGTCCGTGTACGACCGCCAGCAACGGCAGGGCCGCTGCGACTTTCGTACAGGGCTTCCTCACTCTCCCGTCCAGGCCACTCAGAAAGGTGGCCAGGCCGTCGGCCTCCCGATTCGGATCGGCACGATCGGCGATCACCCTCGTGAATCCATCGACCGTCGCTGCGCGCAGATACGCCGATCCGCGCTCGAGATCCTCCACCAGTACGGTCGGATCGCGGTAGATGAATGGCTCGAGCGCCGCATAGAGCGGAGAACCCACCGACAGCACCTGTAGCCCGGCGCACAGGGCCGTGACCGCCCGATTGAGCGACTTGGCCACGCTGAAGGGCTGTGCATTGACCGGGAGGAAGGCGATGTCGCTCTCTTCGAGCAGTCTTGCCTCGGCCTCCTCGCTCCACTCGTCGATCTCAAACGGCAGCGGCAACCACCCGGTCGAATGGATGGTGTCGGACGTCATGGCCCGGCGGTTGGTGAGAATCCGCAGCCTCGTTTCCAGGCGGGGATGTCGCAGTCTGGCCAGATCGTCACTGAACGCCACAAGGTCGGAGAGGCCGGCCGAGAAGTGTGGATTGTCGCCAATACCGAACCATGCGACGTTCAGTCGCCCCGTTGTCGCGACGCGATGCTGCCTCGATGTCAGCGTCTTGGTGAGGGCCTCCACGTCGAGGGACGGACCGGGATCGTTCATGACGTGCGTCGGACGGTTCGGGCCGGAGTGATCCACCACGGCCTGCATCACGGGCGTCGAACAGACTGCGAAGTCACAGGCGTGCAGCATCTGCACCAGCCATTGCCGGAGCGAGGCGAATCGGCTCACGCTCTTCTGACTGAAATAATCGTCGACCAGCTCAACACCGACCAGCCTACCCCTGGCTCGTGCACGATGGGCGAGCAGCACGGCGCCCGCGTCGTGGCATTTGCTGACGAGGTAGACGTCATCGGTCATGTCCTCCACGCTCTCGAACCTGTCGATGATCCTGAGAGACAGTTCGTGGCCGTGACGTCGCAACGGCTCCATCAGCCGCCGATACCGGATCCGGGCGCCCGCATGCGTCGCATACTCCTGACTAGGAATGATCACGCCGATCTTCACGCGACGATCCTCCGGAACGAAACGCTTCTCCCGTCGTCATGGGAGGTCTCGTCCGACGGGGATGCCGCTGCGGCGCCCCGACGGATCACCGTCGCCGAGAGGGCGGTGGTCACCAGATGCGGGCGACCCAGATCGCCGGCTCGGTCCCAGTACCCTGTAACGAGATCCCCGGTTCCGTTCACGGCCGCCTCGAAGCCCCCCAATGTCAACCACTCCTCACGTCGAACCATGAACAGGTCGATCGCGTTGGCCCGCACCGGCCACGTTGCCGGTGGCAGGGAAACGAGGGAATCGGCGAGTCGCCGCTCGGAGTGATTTGCGCGGGGCGTGGCGGACGCCGTGGCATGGCACCCACAGCCGACGACGTCGATCTGCTCTCCGTTGGCCCCCGTTCCGGCCCCGATGAGCATGCATGCCGATGAAGCGATGCGACCTGGGGTGTGTAGGGCGGCGAGGGAGGCGACGGTGCGATGGTCGTGCAGGAGCACGTCACCGCCGAGCACGAGCATGTATTCACCGCGTGCCATCGCGGCGGCCTCATTGAACGCGGCGTGCA
>JBJTBB010000297.1:0-5572 GCA_046091125.1 Planctomycetaceae bacterium | reverse complement strand
AAGCGATCGAGAGCAAACGGCGAACCCGCTGGGCGGCGATGGAAGAGAGCTGGAAGACGGCCCGGGACGAGGCGTCTCGCATCTATGACATGGCGGAGTCGGCGGATCGGGAGGCCTTTCGTTCTTGGGAAGCGCTCGCCGATGACTCGGTTCCCCTTCCGATGCTGACACCCCCGTGGCTGCGATTCGGGAATTTGTCGCTATCCCTGAAGCGGATTTCGGGAGGGATTTCGAAGCACGCCGAGCTCAATAGCTATGGCCCCGAATCATGGACACAGCCAGCCACGATGCCTTTCCCCGTCGATTCGTCGCTTCTGATCAAGGAGACGACGGCTGATGGGCAGCGGGCGAGCGAGATGATCCAGGCTCTCATGCTGCGAATCGCGACCGGTGTCCCCGCCGGACAGAGCCGGTTTACGATCATCGATCCTCTCGGCCTGGGAAAGCAGTTTGCGGGATTCATGCATCTTGCCGATCACGATGAGCAACTCGTCACCAGCCGAATTTGGACGGAACCGCCACAGATCGAGCAGCGTCTCGCGGATATCACCGAGCAGATGGAGCTTGTGATCCAGAAGTATCTGCGGAATGAATACGAATCGATCGGTCACTACAACGCCGATGCCGAGGTGCCCGAGCCTTATCGATTCGTCGTCGTCGCGAACTTTCCTGCGAATTTCACGGAGACAAGTGCTCGGAGGCTCTCGAGTATCGCCGCGAGCGGTTCGAGGTGTGGCGTCTATACGATCGTGTCGGTCGACTCGAAGCAGACGATGCCCCCGAACTTCAGCCTCGCCGAACTTGAAAAATTGTCGACCACGCTGGTTCTAAAGGATGGTGTCTTCACGTGGCAGGACCCCGAGTTCTCGAAGTGGCCGCTCACGGTCGAATCGGCGCCGGACGACGAGCTTTTTACGAGCATCATTCAGCGAGTGGGCAGAACGGCCAAGGCGTCCAAGCGGGTCGAGGTGCCATTCGAGCGGGTCGCGCCTCAGGAATCAGATTGGTGGAAGGGTGATACCGCAAAGGAAATTGACGTACCACTCGGACCGGCCGGGGCGAAGAAGATGCAGCACATGCGTCTTGGCAAAGGGACGAGTCAGCATGTGCTGATCGCCGGCAAGACGGGATCCGGTAAGTCGACGATGATGCATGCACTGATCACGAACCTGGCGCTGACGTACAGTCCGAACCAAATCCAGTTCTATTTGATCGACTTTAAGAAGGGCGTCGAATTCAAGGTCTACGATCATTATGAGTTGCCGCACGCCCGTGTGATCGCGATCGAAAGTGAGCGTGAATTCGGCCTTTCCGTGTTGGAACAGCTGGATCGCGAACTGAAACGGCGAGGTGATCTGTTTCGCGATCTTGCCGTTCAGGATCTCGCGGGCTTTCGCGCGACGGGTCACGCTGATCCCATGCCGAGAATTCTTTTGATCATCGATGAGTTTCAGGAGCTCTTCATCGAAGACGACAAGTTGGCACAAGAGGCATCTCTCGTACTAGACCGCTTGGTACGCCAGGGACGAGCCTTCGGAATGCACGTACTGTTGGGTTCGCAGACGTTGGGTGGTTCCTACAGCCTTCCCCGCAGCACGATGGGTCAGATGGCCGTGCGGGTCGCTCTCCAGTGCAACGAGGCCGACAGCAGCCTCATCCTCAGTGAGGAAAACTCGGCAGCGCGCCTTCTGACGAGGCCCGGTGAGGCGATCTACAACGACGCCAACGGCATGCTGGCGGGAAACAATCCATTCCAGGTCGTCTGGTTGGGTGACGAGCGTCGTGAGCGGTATCTCGGGGCACTGCGTCGCTTCGCGGATGCAAATCCCGATATCCCGAAGCTGCCCAGAATCGTTTTCGATGGAAATCAGGCAGCGGACCCACGGGGGAATACGCTGCTTGCGGAATTGATGACTTCAGGAACTGTGCACGGCTCGGTCCCGACCGTCCCGACGGCCTGGCTCGGCGATGCCATCGCTATCAAGGATCCGACAGCCGCTCCGTTTCGCCGGCAGGGTGGTGCGAATTTGCTGGTGGTTGGCCAACGCGAGGATCTGGGTGTCAGTCTGTTGGCGATGGGCATTGTCAGCCTCGCGGCAGGGCATGATGCCCATCCCGGGGGAGCCTTCGGACGGCCGGGGCGATTCGTTCTCCTCGAACCGGCGGTCGCTGAGGAACGTCCTGACACGATGCTCGCCCGCCTTGCGGGCCGGCTGCCTCATCGCTTCGACATCATCGCACGATTGGGTTTTGCGCCGGCACTCGAGGAGCTCGCCGCGGAGGTTCGTCGTCGAATCGATGAGCAGATTGGAGATGGAGAGTCCGTCTATCTGGTGATTCGTGATCTTGGCCGCTTCCGGGAGCTTCGCAAGGCGGACGGTGATTTCGGTTTCTCCTTCGGTGCCGATCAAAAGGCCGGACCAGCACAGGATCTGATGACCATTCTCAAGGATGGTCCCACCGTCGGCATTCACGCGTTGATCTGGTGCGATTCACTCACGAATCTGATGCGTACCTTCGAACGTGGCACACTCAAGGAGTTTGAGCTCAGAGCCCTCTTCCAGATGAGTCAAAATGACTCCAGCCAGCTGATCGACAGTCCTGCAGCGGGCAAGCTCGGTCCCCAGCGGTCGTTGTTCATTCATGAGGAGACCGGTATAGTCGAAAAGTTCCGACCGTATGCTTTTCCGTCCGACGAGTGGCTTGCCGAGGTCGCGTCAGGCCTCGCTGCACGAAACCAGGGCACGCCGATTGCTGAGGCTGACCGGCTGACCGTCGATCGATCGTCGGCCGTCCAGCCCACGGCTCAGTCCTTCAACTTCGCCTCATTTCTTGACGATCCACTGCCTCCGGCAGGTGGCGGTGCAGCCGATACGGGCTCCTGAGCGGTGTGGCCGCGGTTTCAATCGTCGATGGGCCGTTCGGCGTCACTCCTCGTCGGGGCGCCTGCCGATCTGAACGGTCAGAGTGATGGGTTGACGGTCGCTATCCAGTGATGTGTTGTCGTCGATTCCGCGAATGACATCGAGCTCGATGGTTTCCCCGATACGGGATCGCGTCACCAGGAGGAACAGGAGCGATGCCTCCGATACGGGTTGTCCGTCGAAGGAGGTCACGAGGTCGCCGGGTGTGATGCCCGCTATGGCGGCTGGCGAGCGCTCTTCGACGGCTGTGACGACCGCCCCATGCAGACCGGCTGGAGAGTCTCTGAGTGCGACGCCGAGGTAGCCGCGTTCAACGTGTCCTGTCCGCAGGATCTCTTCGCAGACGCGACGCGCATCGTTGCTCGGTATCGCGAAGCCGATTCCTCGATAGGCGCGGCCGACGATGGCAGTCGTGATTCCCACGATATGACCATGCACGTCGACCAGTGGCCCACCAGAGTTGCCCGGGTTGATCGAAGCGTCGGTCTGCAGGAACTCCTGAAAAGGATCGGCTGCGACGCCGCGTCTCCCCACGGCGCTGATGATACCGTAGGTGATCGTACGGCCGAGTCCGAAGGGATTGCCCACGGCCCAAACCATTTCACCGGGCTCGATCGTATCGCTGTCTCCCCAAGGAGCGACTGGCAGATGGGATGCATCGATTCGCAGGACGGCAAGATCGGTCGCTGCATCGGCCCCCACGAGTTCCGCCTCGAAACGCCTGCCATCCGCGACCTGGACCACGATGCGTTCCGATTGCGCCACGACGTGATAGTTGGTGACGATGATCCCATCTGCATCGATGATGACTCCCGAGCCGATGGTCTGTTCCGACAGGGTGTTCTGAGGATTCCCCTGCAGCGATCGGATTTCGTCGGCAAGGGAGGCGACTTCAAAGCTCGCTTCGACCTTCACGACCGCCGGCCCCGTGAGCTTGGCGAGCGTCGTGAAGAGCTTCCCGACGGGTGCGAGTTCTGCCCTGCCGGCTGCATCACGGATGGCGGTGAGTTCCGCCCGCGTCCGTGCATACTGGATGCGACCCACGAACGATGGGGCCGCGATCATTGCCACCAGGAGCACGAGGCCCGCGACCAGCCACGGAGTCCGTCCCGTCGCTGGAGTTGATGCTGGGGCGTCTTCGGAAGGGCTTTCGTCCATCCCAGTATGCTACCAAGCATGCCAGCAGCACGGTTTGTACGCTTGCGATCGAGGCCGTTGGGACGCTTCGACGACCGCTGGAATGCCCGAGAGGACGTCTGGCGAGCGGTTCGTGCCGGACGGCCAGGGTGATCGTAAGGAAAATTGTCTGACTGACGTGCGGGATGAAACACGGCCGCGCGAGGGACTCCCACGTGACCAGTGGTGAAGAAAGCGACGCGACCACCCGTTGGCCGCCGCAGGACGACTGGCCAGTGGACGGCCCGATCATGGTCGGTGGTGGCCTCGAGCCCGAGAGGTTGATCGATGCCTATCGCAGGGGCGTATTCCCCTGGCCGGTGTCTGGCGGGAACCGCGGGCTGTGGTGGTGGTCACCCGACCCACGAGGCATTCTCGACCCCAAAAAACTCCATGTGCCGCGGCGGCTCAGACGTTTGATTCGTTCCTCCGGTTTCACGTTCACCATCGACACGGCCTTCAATCGTGTCATCCGCGCCTGCGCGACCCACGGTACTCGCCGTGGCAACACCTGGATTACCTCTCCGATGGTTCGGGCATATGGCAGACTCCACGAGTTAGGTACATGCCACAGTGTCGAAGTGTGGCGAGGGGAACGGCTGGCAGGCGGGCTCTATGGCGTCTCGATGGGGGGGCTGTTCGCCGGTGAGTCGATGTTTTCAAGGGTCAGCAACGCGTCCAAGGCGGCGCTTGTCTGGCTGGTCGAGGGACTTCGCGAGAACGGGTGCTCGCTCGTGGACGTGCAGCTTCCCTCACCCCATCTCGAACAGTTCGGAGTCGAGGCTGTTCCGCGGCGCGAATTTCTCGCCAGGCTTGCCGACGCGCTTCAGCGGCAATCGTGTTGGCCGCCCTCGGGTGGGTTGCGCGGCGAATGACCGCGGGTTTCGACGAACCCGAGACAGGTTAATCGGACGAGGTCCAGGGCGGTTTTCGCAGCCCGTGCGAGCCTCAGACGGCCGGAGCCTGCCAGGCGATGCTCGATTGTGATCGCGTTCCATGCATGCCAGGGAATGCCTGTAGCGACCTGCGGCGGAGCGACAAGCACGATTGGCACCACCGAACGCCCTTCAGTATCGGGATACTCCGCGCCGACGGCGAGGCCAAGGGAGGCCCCGTATCGTTCGAGGCACATCACCGCATCCCGTTCGAGCTGCTCGAATCTGGAGACAGGATCAGTGCGTCGAGCGCCCGGATCGTCGGGAGCCGAGCCGAGGACGACGCCACCAAGGAAAACAGGCGTATGCCCGCGAGACTCCCGCGGTCCGACCGGAATACCCATCCCCCGCTGAGCTTTCAGGAGCCGCCTCGCGTCGGCCGCGGCACCGAACGAGGCGACCAGGCCGTTCGTTGCCCGCTCGGTGGTGACGAGTGACCATCCTGCCTCCGAAGCGGCCGCAAGGGCGGCATCCTCGATCTCGTCGACATCGGAGCCGAAGATCAGTGATCCGAGACAGCGACGAATCGTCGAGTAG
>JBJTBB010000296.1:0-6411 GCA_046091125.1 Planctomycetaceae bacterium | reverse complement strand
CTCCGGGCATGTCAACGCGGATCCGACGCCGGCCTCTTCCCCTGTGGCGGGAACCGTCAGCTTCCTCAACGACGTCATGCCCGTGCTCACGAAGGCGGGTTGCAACGCCGGCACCTGCCACGCCAAAGCCGGGCTCGGACAAAATGGATTTCGTCTGTCCGTCCTGGGCTTCGAACCAGCCGACGACTACGAGCACATCGTCAAGGAGGCCCGTGGCCGGAGAGTCTCAGTTGCATCGCCGGATGACAGCCTTCTGTTGATGAAGGCATCGGCCCGCGTCCCACACGGCGGTGGGCGGCGGCTAGACCCAGACTCCGCGGAGTACCTGGCGATCCGTCGTTGGATCGAGCAGGGAGCCCTGCCCCCCTCATCCCAGGACCCGACGGTCGTGGCCCTTGCGGTCGAACCTGCGTCGGCGACCGTTGCAAAGGGAGCAACCACCCCACTGACCGTCATGGCCCATTCCAGCGACGGTTCCAGCCGCAATGTGACGAATCTGGCCGTCTACGAATCGAACGATCCGGCCCGCATCGAGGTCGATCCGGACGGCTCGACCCGGGTACAGCAGATCTCCGGAAGGGCCACGGTGATGGTCCGCTACCAGGGCGTCGTGGGCGTGGCATCCTTCGCCGTACCCGCCGGGCCGGCGTCGCCGATGCCGACTCCGAGACATTTCATCGACGAACTCGTCTTCGAGAATCTCGCCTCGCTCGGCATTCCGGCATCGCCGGAATGCAGCGACGGCGTCTTCCTGCGAAGGGTGTCACTCGATGTCACGGGCGCTCTGCCGAGCGCGACGCTTGCCATGGAGTTCCTCGCGAGCAGTGAAGTCGACAAGCGGCAGCGGCTCGTCGAGCGCTTGCTTGCGAGTTCCGAGTATGCCGATTTTTTCGCCAACAAATGGACGACTCTCCTGAAAAATCGACGCGACGACACGAGTGACCTCATCTCCAACTTCGCCTTCCACTCGTGGATCCGTGACGGTCTGCTCGCCAACAAGCCGTTCGACGCCTTCGTCCGCGAACTGATCGGGGCGACCGGTACCGTCGTCACCAGCCCCCCGGTGGCCTGGTACAAGCGGGTCAAGGATCCGAAGGAGCAGATCGAGGACGTGGCGCAACTCTTCCTGGGCGTGCGCATGCAGTGTGCCCAGTGCCACCACCATCCCTTCGAGCGGTGGAGTCAGAACGATTACTACGGAATGGCCGCCTTCTTCAGCCAGGTGGGCCGCAAACCGTCGTCGGTTCGCAACGAGGACCTCATCTTCCACAAGCGGGGACTCGCCGGATTCACCAACCCGCGGACCGCGGCGCCCGTCCGGCCCGTCGCCCTTGGCGAGGCCGCGCAGTCCATCGCACCCGACGACGACCCGAGACTCGTGCTTGCCGACTGGATGGCGTCGCCATCCAATCCGTTTTTCGCGAAGGTGCTCGTAAACCGTTATTGGAAACATTTCTTCGGCCGCGGGCTGGTCGAGCCGGAGGACGACCTCCGCGACACGAACCCCCCAAGCAACCCGCGACTGCTCACCGCCCTGGCGGATCATTTCATCGCCTCGAAGTTCGACCTCAAGGAGCTCGTGCGAACCATCACGGGTTCGAGGGCCTATCACGCGGCCGCCGGCATCGACGGCAACGAGGGGGATCTGCAGAACTTTTCCCATGCCTACGGACGTCGGCTGACGGCCGAGGTCCTGCTGGATTCAATCGACAGGGTGGCGGAAACAACGACCTCGTTTGCGAACCTGCCGGTGGGGACCCGTGCCATCGCACTGCCGGACAACAGCTACAACCGATCGTCGGCATTCCTGCAGGCGTTCGGTAGGCCGGACAATGCGAGTGTCTGCGAGTGCGAACGTTCGGATTCGCCGAGCCTCGCGCAGAGCCTGTTCATGGTCAATGCCGCCGATATCAAGGGAAAGCTTTCCTCTGCACAGGGGCGCGCGGCCCGTTACGCTCGCGAGACGCGGCCCGACTCGGAGAAAATCCACGAATTGACACTCGCCGCCCTTTCGCGGGAGCCCACGATGCAGGAGGTGCTCGTGGCCGAGGCCTATCTGTCGGAGGCGGGCGTCGGCCCGGGGGCGGAAGCGGCAAGGAAGGAGAGGTTCGAGGACCTGATCTGGGTTTTGATCAATACCAAGGAGTTCGTCTTCAACCACTAGCACCGAGCACGGGCGCGGGGCGACCCGGTCGACTCAGGCAGTCGAGGGTTGTGGTGACAAGCATTGCGGTGGACTCACGAACGGATCCAACAGACGATCTCAGAGACGAGCACGAAGAGGCCCTGAACAGGGAGAACCATCGATGAATAGACGACGTTCCACCGCCATGCGTTCCTGTGCCGGTCCGGGAGCTCGACGGCACTTTCTGCAGGCGGGCCTCGCCGGGTTCACCGGTCTGTCACTTCAAGGCATGCTGCGGCTGCGGGCGGAGCACCCAGCTGCGGTAATGCCCTCGTCGACCGCGGTGATCATGGTCTGGCTGCCGGGCGGTTGCTCGCAACTGGATACCTACGACCCCAAGCCCGAGTCTTCGAGCGAATACCGCGGGCCATACCATGCGATTCCCACCAAGGTGCCGGGCCTGCACTTCACGGAGCTCCTGCCGCGTCAGGCGGCGCTGGCCGACAAGATCACGACGGTACGGTCGATGACGCAGACCGGTCCCGGCCATCCGGCGGGCTCGATGCAGATGCTCTCAGGCGACATGGCCACCCAGGACAAGCCGAAGCCGAAGTACCCCGACTGGATGTGCGCGACCAACTATCTCCGCTCGCAGCACGTGCCCCGATCGAACCCGCTTCCGCGATATGTCGGCATCAATCCGCCGTTGGAATACAACGGCCCCGCCTACGTGGGAGACGCGTACCAGCCCTTCACGGTCTCGGGCGACCCCAGCCAGCCGAACTTCTCGGTACCGAATCTTGGCGTGTCGGGAGGAGCGGAACTCGCCCGTCTCGACCGCAGGGCCAGCCTGCGTCGACGGTTCGATGCGATGCAGCAGGCCGTCGATCGAGAGTTGGAAATGGACGCGCTCGACGAGTTCGAGGCCCAGGCCATGATGCTCCTGACGGACCCGAAGGCCAAGGAGGCGTTCGATCTCTCGCGCGAGGACGACAAGACACGCGATCGGTATGGTCGCTCTGCCTGGGGTCAGCAGTTGCTGATGGCGCGGCGTCTCGTCGAGGCCGGCGTCGACATCGTGACCACACAGTTGAGCGGTCAACTGTGTGGACGAGTCGGCACCTGGGACGACCATGCCGTCAACCACCACATTTTCGACGCGCTGCGATTCCGGGCCGATGCCTACGACCAGGCAGTCGCCGCGCTGATCGAGGACATTTTCGACCGCGGCCTCGACAAGCGGGTTCTCGTCGTGGTCACGGGCGAGTTCGGTCATACCCCGAAGATCAGCTACGGAGCGAGCACCGGCGCCGGCAACGCGAGCGGTCCCGCGGGCACACAGCAGCCCGGTCGCGACCACTGGCCGGCGGCGTTCTCGAATATCTGGTTTGGCGGAGGCATCCGCCCAGGACAGGTTGTGGGCGCGACCGACCGGCGAGCGGAGGCCGTCGTCGATCGCCGCTGCACGGCCCACGATTTCCTGGCGACGATCTACCACCATCTTGGTATCGACGCATCCAGGGTGACTATCCAGGACTTCACCGGGCGGCCGACGCTGCTGGTCGAAAATGGCCGCCCGATTCCGGAACTGATCGGCTGATCGGCGACGCGAACGACCGGCGGTTACTCGGGCTTTACCGAGGCATCCGTTGCTGCCTTCACAGAAATCCGAATCGGTTCGGTCACGAGAAAATCGAGGATGTCCTTCGTTGTCGCCGCCTCGGTCATCGCCTTGAAGTGACGGGTGGCTTCGGCCAGTGCCGCCTCGGCGTTCTTTTGCCGTTGGACGGCGACGGTCGCCGCCTGTGTCGCGGACGCCTTTGTGTCGCCATCGGCCTTGGCAGCCTCCGCCGTACGATCCTTCGCCGCAGCCGTCTCAACCGCCACGATCTGGCTTGCGCGTTTCTGCTCCTCCTCGGCTGCACGAACGACATCGGGATTCGAATGGTGCTTGACAACGCTGATGCCACCGAAGGCGAGCACGTACTCTCCTGGAGGGGTCTTGAGTGCCGCCAGATCGAGCGTCACATCGACCGTCGAAGCCTTGAACGGCACGTCGATCGGGGCAAGACCCGCGAATACCGTCCCGAAAGGCTTGAGCTTGATCGATGCGTTGTTGAACTCCTCACGCCAGGTGATGGCGAGTGGAATCCTCAGCATCTGACCAACCGTCGCCTCCCAGATCCGTTCCTCGGCCGCCCGAATCGTGGCGGTCGCCTTCTCAAAGTCGGTGACGGACACCGGCACGTCCGCGATCAGGCGGGACCGTGGGAAATCATTTGGTGCGTAGTCGACCGACCAGACCACCGATGCCATTCGGCATGGCCTCGAGACCTCGTGGCCGCCGATCCGGCCCTTGCCGGTGATCCTCGCGGTCGACCAGGCCGGCGTGGCGGATTCATCGGCGCTGATGAAGAGCATGCCCTGTTGTTTTCCGGCCGGGATCGTCAGACCGGTGGCCCGCACGCTGGGTGGCAGTCCCTCCATGAACAAGTCGATCGGGCCGTCGAATCCATCCCGCCTCACGACGACCACCTCGAAGGCCATCGTGCCGCCCGCTCTCAGGGCGATCGGTTTCGAGAACGTGCCGAAATCATTCTGACGCATCTGCAGATGGGCGGCCCAGGCCACCAGCGCGAAGTCCGGCGACGCCTGCCGGACCAAGAGACGATACGGGCTGCCGGCTTCACCCCCCGGACCACCGAGGAGGTCGCGCAGCCGCAGTCGATAGACCCCATCCTGTGGAATCGAGAACTTTCCCAGGGCGTCGGCCGAACCGGACACATAGGGCGGGCCGGTGTAGGTCGACCCTGGAAGGAAGGTTCCAGGCTTGATTGGATGCGGAATGTCGTCCAATTCCACGATGTCGACGACCGATTCCCCCTCCGTCGTCGCGTCCACCCGCTGCACGAGCACGAATGGATCGGTATTCGGTCCGAGCCGCTCGGACGCAACCTCCACCCACCACTCCTCCCCCTTCTTCGCCGCGAACTGAAACACGTCGACATCGTCGGCTGGATCGAACGTGCCTGAAAGATCGCAGGGTAATGTGATCGTCTGCGGAACTGCCGGGTCGCCGTTTGGCTCGGCCTCGTTCGTCAATGCACGTTCGGAAAGCCCCTCCGGCGGCCACGAAAACGCGCTGACCCGCCTGACGACGGGCTGCCGTGCCGCCGGCCCACCGCCGAGTACCTCGCGGAGGCAAAGCCGATACAACTGCTCGGGACCGCCCTGAAAGGCAAGACCGTGCACCTTGATAAGAAAAGTGCCATCGATCGATGGCGTGAAATCGACCACGCCGCCATTACGACTCACCACCAGGTCATGGCCGCTGGCATCGGCGACGATGACCACCGGATTGAGCTTCGAATCGATGCCGATGGTGTTGCAGTCCACCACTACCCGCCGCTCTGCGAGCCCCTGGAAAGAGTAAAAGTCGATCGCTCGCTCGCTCGTCGTGGCATTGCAGACCACGTTCAAAGGCAACGGTAGTGCCGTCGCAGGTGATTGATTCGGAGCCGTGCGGATCACTTCCGGCAGGTCCCCCACGGCGAAGGCACGCGGTGACGACAGCCCCTGCCGCGACAACGTTCGGGCCTCATGCACACCGATGGGCGCATCCGCCGCGATGGACACGATGAAACGGTTGGGAATCGCCGTGCCATCGGCCGCCATGACCGGCTTGGCGGTGATGAACGGAGTGGAAAACAACAACTCTCGGGCCACATCGACATGCTGATGGGTGATCGCCACCTCAACGCTTGTTCCCACCTGCGCTCCCATCGGACTCACCGTCAAGAGACGCGGCGTTGGAAGACAGACCTGCTGGGCCAGACCGGGTACGACGGTGATTGCCACAATGACCGCCGTAAGAGGCCAAGTCCGTGTGTTGGTCATGCGGGTTGTCCGAAGGTGTGTCAGAAACATGGAGTCGGGGTATGACGACACGGAAAGATCCGTCGACCAGCCACTCCGCACCGGCAATACCTCTTTGAAAAACGATACTGTTCTCTGCGGCGTCTTCGCAAATGGGCCGCCAAGAAGACCGAAGAGGGGCCATGGGGAGAACGTCCACCAGCGACGCCTCCTCCATTCGACCTGCCATCCCCCGGATACCCACCGCAACGAATGCACTGTAGCAACTTTGTTCGGTCATTCCGCGGCGATCAGATCACGATCGTCTCGAACGAGCGCGGCTTGATCCCTGCCACGAGCATGCAGGCGGCTGGACGATCGGCGATCATGGCTTCAACGTATTGGAAAGACACCGTCAATCCTGATCAGAC
>JBJTBB010000295.1:0-8501 GCA_046091125.1 Planctomycetaceae bacterium | reverse complement strand
TCCTGGCGTAGGACTCACATCGCTCGATCCACTTGGGCAGGACGCGGGTCTTCTGCTGCCACGCCCCGTCGGCGATGGCGAACGCCGTGCCGAGGTGGGCTTCCAGCTCCAATTCGAGTGCGGTGCGCCTGATCGCAGCGGAGGTGTTCGTCGTCAAGGGAGCGGCAATCCGGATAGCCTCGCCGAAGTGGCCGACGGCCGATTCATGATCAGGGGCGGTGCGTGCGAGTTCGATTCGTCCGAGAAGTCGTTCCGCCTGCGCGGTCACGAGGGGTGGGATACCGGAGGTGCCGAGCACCGTCTCGGTCTCCTCGAGGGCATCATCGACGCGGCCTCCGGCCAGGAGAATCGATGCCCGTCGCAGTCTGATCCAGGTGTCATCCGGTGCCAAACGGCTCGCTGCGGCTGAAATGATCTCGGCCCGTCGCCACTGGCCCTGCTCCGCGAGGAGCACCATCAACAGCCGATGGGCACGGAGATGTGCCGGGTCGATCTCGATGGCGTAGTCGAGGTCAGCGACCGCATGGGCGATGCTCGAATCGACATCACCCTCCGCCCGTAGGACGAACGATTCGGCGTCGATCGGCTCGAGCATCACTGCCTCGGCGGCGTGCGTCCCGGGCTTCACGGTGAAGATCACGCCCTTCTCGGGGAAGGCCTCTCCGACGGCCACGCCGCTCTCGTCCAGGATCGTGACGGTGCGGAGATCGGCGATCTCCAGTTGTTCGGCGAGATCGGCGGAGGCCACCGGCGCGGCCAGTCGGATGTACATCGACGCGACGACGTCATCCTCGAGGATCACCTCGACGCGATCGAACGGTTCGATGTCGTAGTACAGGCCCTTCGATCCATCCTCGCGTGCCAGCGGGCTCCCCTCGCCCCAGCCGGCCACCAGGTCCTCACGGCTCGTCTTTCCAGGAAGCGCACCGCGAAAACTGGCTGGATCGATCACTAATGCGGGTGCCGGATCAGCGGGGATCGGAGGTGTGCCGAGTTCACAGGTTTGTTCGGACGAGTCGTCCGTGGTCGTGGGCTTTGATTCCGTCGTATCCGTGGACGTCGGAGGCTCCGCCTGTGATCCTTCCGGAACCTCGATGGCCGATCCGGCATCGGGCCTTTCTGCCACAGCAAGTTCGTTCCAGCCTGCCGTCAGCGTGACGAGGGCATCGGGCGGCGGAATGTGCCGGTCTCGGAGAAGCTTGCGTCCGGGCAGTCCGGTCGGCGTTGAGTCTGAAGCCGGGGGAATGCCAAGTTCGGTTGCAGTCTCAGCGGACAAGGTCGGCCGTGAAGGATTTGTTGGCTGTGTCGATTCGACCGATGCGGGGGAAGAGGCTTGCCGTTGTGCCTCGAGTTTCATGAGCGACGGAAAGCGACGCAGACGAGGACCCTCTGGTTCGTCGAGGGACTCGATCCAATTCGGCAGACGCATGATCGTGCGCGGAACCACCGGTGCAGACTCGGATGCCTGACGCCTCGCGAAGGCCGTCTCCTCTGCCGGGCTTCTCCCCTCGAGAAAGCCGCCGGTCAGGAACGTCGCCACCATGATCGGGCCGACGATGACGTGGATCGGCATCGTGCTCTTGCCGATCCGGAATGAGTGGCTTCGCGTAGAGGCTGCCAAGGCACGTTCCTCCGCGTCGATTGCACGGATCCTGTCGGACTGTTTCACCGTGCTGGGGTTGGGCCGATCCTTGAACACCCTCGCGTCCTCCATGCTCGGAATGATCTGTTTCCCCGAATTCGTCGGACGGTAGGCGGTAGGGCAACACGGGTCCAGCCCAATCGGACCGCCGTGCGTCCGTATACTCGGTGATCGACGCGGAAAGCGTTTCCTGACCCAGTTTGCCCAACATGTCAAAGCGTCGCGTCATCGTGGTCGGTGGAGGATTGGCGGGTCTTTCCGCCGCAGAATCCGCTTCACGGACGGGTTGGCACGTGACGCTCGTCGAGGCGTCGGGTCGCTTTGGCGGCGTCATCGAGACTGTCAGGCCCGATGGCTGGCTGGTGGAGCGATCGGCGGACAGTTTCATCGTGAACAGGCCCGAGGCGATTCGTCTCGTCGAGAGGCTCGGCCTTTCGGATGAACTCGTTGGCATTCAGCAGACCGCACGTCGTGCCCTCGTGTTGTGTCGAGGACGGCTGGAGCCGGTCCCATCGGGGTTTCGACTGATGGCACCGGGACGGTTGTGGAGCCTTCTCCGCTCACCGATTCTCAGCCCGCGAGGCCGGGCACGCATCGCCGCTGAACGATGGGTGCCGCGCCGTGTCCCGATGACAGCGGCAGCAGACGAGAGCCTCGAATCGTTCGTTGTCAGGCGGCTCGGTCGAGAGGCGTTCGAACGGCTCGTTCAGCCACTCGTTGCAGGCATCTGGACCGCCGATCCGGCGCGTTTGAGCATGGCGGCGGCATGCCCTGAATTTCTCGAGATGGAACGAAGACACGGCAGCCTCACGGCTGGGGAGCGGGCGCGGCGTGCGGTGGTGGCCGAGGAAGCGATCGGAGCCCGCTACGGACAGTTCGTGTCCCTCGCAAGCGGCATGGGTACGCTCGTATCCCGGTACGTCGAGGCCGTGGCCGACAGAGGCGTCGATATGGTGCAGGCGGCTGTGGAATCGATTCAGCCGCTGGCGCCGTCGTCGGAGGTGCGCGGTTCGAACGATGTGCAGTGCACTGATGGGCCCAATCCGAGAGGCCGCACGGCATGGCGGGTGACTTTCGGGACGAGGGCCACGCCGGGGGCGATGTCCCTCGATGCAGACGCGGTGATCCTGGCCGTACCCGCGAGGGTCGCGACGCTCCTGGTATCGGGATTCGATCGCCGGCTGGCAGAGTTGCTGGGAGAAATCGCGTTTGCAGGTTCGGCGATCGTGTCGTTCGGCTTTCGTCGTGAACAGGTTGCACATCCCCTCGACGCCGCCGGGATGGTCGTGCCGCGTTGCGAACGGAGACGTTTGCTGGCGGCGAGCTTCTCGAGTTCAAAGTTCCCTGGGAGGGCTCCGGCAGGACACGTTCTCGTCAGGGGATTCGTTGGCGGCGCACTCGATCCTGGTGCCGCAGCACTCGGCGATGCGGAATTACGTCGCATCGTCCTCGCCGATCTCTCCGACCTGATCGGCGTCCGCGGCGAACCGGTCCTTGCCAGGGTCGATCGTTGGGAAAGGGCGATGCCCCAGTACCACATCGGGCATCTCGAACGCCTCGCGTCGATCGAGGCTTTGCTCGACAGGCAGCCCGGACTGGGGCTCGCTGGAGGGTCCTACGGTGGCGTGGGCATCCCGCAGGTGATCCGGTCGGGTGAGGAGGCCGTGATCCGCATCGGAGTCACGGGTGCAAACGAATCACCCTAGAGGACTCGCGCGCCATCGATCCCCATCGATTGCCGCGAAGCGGTCACTTCTTTTTCGGAGCCGGCTTGGCAGTCGCCGCGGCGGGTGAGGCTGCCGCACCAGCCTCCGCGCCCTCCTCCATCTTCGTCTTCTTCTTCTTCATGACGAGTTTCATGACCCGCACCTTCGGCAGTCCCAAGGGGCTACGACCTTCGGTGAACCGGTCCTGCTCCTTCAACCGGGTGATTCGCTCGGCGCGTGACAGCACTCCTCGCGCCTGGGTGCCCCCCTTACGGACCCGCAGGCTCTTGTCCATCGTCATGATCGCCCCTTTTCTCACTGGCCAAACTGCTTCACTCGTACGGACGTCCCGACATCATTCCGGACGTTCGACTCGGATCCAGGTGTCTGCAGGACTGGCCACGATCCTATGATTCGATTCGTCCGCCTTCAACCACGATCTCGTCAGACGCGGGCCGATCGGCCGATCAGGCTGAAACACCGGCAAACCCAGCCAGGAATTTTTCGATGGTCGGCGGCCTGTCATCGGGCCGGGCGGCGATCGACGACATGATGGTTTTCGCGAGAGGTTCAGGGATCTCGCCCCAGAGGTCGCGCACGTCCTTCGGGGGCGAGTCATGCAGCAGGGCGGCCGACGCCCCTGATCCCTTGGATGGTTTCGGCCAGGGAGCCGCGAGCGTGCAGATTTCGTAGGCCGCGATGCCGAGAGCGAAGATGTCGATTCTTCGGTCGGCTTGACGGCGGCGGATGACCTCCGGTGCCATGTAGGCCGCAGTCCCCACGCGATTGCCGGGCCTCAAGTAGATCGGATCGTCGGGGACCGTGAGTCCGAAATCGATGAGGACCAGACGCCCCGCCGGCTCGACCATGAAGTTTCTCGGACAGACGTCATGGTGGACGAATCCCGCGCGATGCACGGTGGCGAGTCCTTCCGCAGCCTGTCGGACGAGATCGATCCTGCGCTCCGGCGAAAGAGGTCTTCCGGCATTGATGACCGAGCTGAGGACCGTGCCCTCGAGGAACTCCATCACCACGAACTTCCGTCCCTCGGTCGAGACTCCCCAGTCGATGGTTCTGACGACATTCGGGCCGACGATCTTGGAGCCGATCTCACCCTCTTCAGGCTTCGGCAGACCCTTGTAGCGGGCCGCCACTGGATCGGCCTTCTTGGGATCGATGATTTTCAGGCCCACGATGTCACCGGTCCGGATATCACGAGCCTTGTAAAAACTCGACATCGTGCCCGCGATCCCTTCGCGCAGCTTCTCATATCGGCGATCGAGATCGACTTTCGGGCGGGACTGGCCGCCGCCCGCAAACAATCGCTTCATAGAGTCGAACAGTCCCATGCCTCTCTCCGGGGGCCGACAGGCGGTCAAGTCGCGTAGAGGACCGGGTTGAGCGGATCGTCCATGATCCCGCCGACCGTCGTTGACGGCGTCCATGTTTCGTGGTCACGACGTTGATTCGTGTTGCGGGGCTCCGCCAGACGCATGTCACGGTCCATATAGATCACCGTATGGACCTTGCGGGCCCGGTCGGTCGTGTTGGGACCCGCACGATGGAGCGTCCAGCCGAGGTGAAAGGAAACGTCGCCTAGGGCATATGGCTCGGCCACTTCGACCACGCCCTGCTCACGGATCGCCTCACGGATGAGCCGCTCCGATTCGTCGGAGATTTCGAGGTCCCGTCCGATACGTTTCAAGTGGCTGCCGCGTCCGAAACACAACGGCCCCATCTCTATCGGCACCGCATGCAGCGGGATCCACGCAGTGACGCAGAGTGAACTCGCCATCGGCCAGTACTGCTGATCGGCATGCCATGGCGTGAATCCCCCCGAGGGTTCCTTGAAGAGAGCCTGGTCATGCCACAATCGCACGCCCTGCGTCCCGAGTAATTCCGTCGCGATACGAGCCAGTCTTCTCGAGAAGCTCAGGGCCTTCACCTCGTCACTTTCCCGCCAGAGATTGAACACCTGGATGAAGGCACGGCCATAGGTATCCCGCTCCGCGAGCGGGACACCGGCCACCGGATTCCTGAGGTCCACCAACCGGCTCACCTCTCGTTCGAACCGCCGGAGCGTGACCTCTTCGAAAACCCCCTGAAGCCTGATGAATCCATCGTCACGGAATCGACGGATTTGGTCGACGGCGAGGGGGTAGTGCTCGTCGAGGTCGGGTGTGACAGGGGACTGCGGCATGATCGTAGAAACCCGAACAGGGGTTCTCATTCAGGACTTCTTGAGCGTCGCCATCTCTTCGTGGGCCGCTGCCAACTCCTTTTCGAGGCGAGGCACGTCCGCAGGATCGTCCGGCTGTCGTTTGGCCGCCGCGAGCAGTTGCTGAAGTTTTTGAATCTTCTGCTGGAGCACGTCGATCCGTTTCTTTTGTTTCTTATCCATTCAAACCTCCGCCTCAGGCGACGACCAAGTCCTCGCGAACGAGCCCGTTCACGATGAACCATGCGAGCGATGATCCGCTTTCTGAACGGACTGGATGCTCACTCCCGGGCACTCTCCCGAAACGCGGACCCCGCCTCACTGTCCTGATAGCGACGATCACCGTCACTCGCGGGCCGATCATCCGTCTCGCGGTCGACGCGCGGGCGTGAAGAATGGGAGCCGACCGGGACCGATGGGCCGGTGTGAAGCCCCCGCATCCACCCGGACACCATCACCACGGCGATCGACAACAGCAGGGTCAGCGAAATCCAACGACGACTGTTGTCGCGAAGCCATTGGGTTCCCGCACCGCGGCCGACAAGGCCGCTTGCGAGATAGAAGACCGTCAGGGCGAGGAGGACTTTCACGCCAAAGATCGCGTGGTAGTGGTGCTGCTTCATCCAGGTTCCATCACCCCATGTTTTCGCTTCGGAATTGAAGAGCAGGAAATTGATCGTCCCGGTCACGAGCAGAAGGGTGATCGAGAGGATCACCCACGGGAGCCATCCCCGACGCGCCCGCTCGTGCACGGCCGAAGCGGTATCCTTTTCGAGCGTCTCGACGGCCGGAAGAAAGGCGAACCGGGCAAAGAAGAGGCCGCCCACGGCGATGGCCGCCGCGAGAATATGCCCCCACCGCAGCAGGATGACCGAATCCGACAGATCGAGGTTCATGCGTCACCGTTTTGACGAAGGGTCATACGTCCGGCCTCCGAGGCTGGAGCCGGTGGGACCGGCGGAAGGCAATGGTAGTGGACGCCGTCGCAGGTTCCAACGGCCTCTTCGGAGCCCATGACTGGTAGCATCCTGTCAATGGACGAAACCGTGCGGCTAGGTGGGTCGATCCACGAACGGTGGATGCGGCTGGCTCTCGAGGAAGCCAGGGCCGCCCTCGTCGATGACGAGGTTCCGGTCGGCGCGGTGGTCGTGGCGTCGGGCCGGGTGGTGGCGTCGGCCCACAACCAGCGTGAACAGCTTCAGGATCCGACCGCGCATGCGGAGATGATCGCGCTGACCCAGGCGGCGGCCTCTCTCGGTTCCTGGAGGCTCGAAGGCTGCTCCCTGTATGTCACCTTGGAGCCGTGTCCGATGTGCGCGGGGGCGATCCTTCAGGCTCGCGTGCCGGTCGTCGTGTGGGGTGCCGCCGACCGGAAGGCGGGTGCCGTGGCATCTCTGTACCGCCTCTTCGACGATGTCCGGCTCAATCACCGGGTCTCCCACGAGGGACTGGTGCTCGCCGACGAATGCGGCCGGCTGCTGAGCGAATTCTTCCGGTCGAAGCGGGGACGCACGCCCGACTGACATGGAACGGAGATGGTCAGCCTCGGCGGTCGATCGGGATGAATTCGCGAAGGTGTTCCCCGGTGTAGATCTGACGGGGACGGCAGATCTTCTTGGTGGGGGAGTGATGCATCTCGATCCAATGGGCGATCCAGCCCGGTAGCCGACCCATCGCAAAGAGCACCGTGAACATCTGCACCGGGATGCCCATCGCCCGATAGATCACACCGGAGTACAAGTCGACGTTCGGATAGAGCTTCCGCTCGATGAAGTACTCGTCGGCCAGTGCGACCTCCTCGAGCTCCTGGGCGATGTCGAAGAGGGGGTCGTGACGTGAGCTCTTGGCCAGGAGCTTGTCGCAGGTCGCCTTGATGAGCTTCGCCCGCGGGTCGTAGTTCTTGTACACGCGATGGCCGAAGCCCATGAGTCGGAATCCAGAATCCTTCCGCTTGGCCATCTCGACGTACTTCTTCACGTTTCCGCCGTCCGCCACGATGCTTTCGAGCATCTCCACGCAGGCCTGGTTGGCTCCACCGTGGAGCGGTCCCCAAAGGGCCGAGATGCCCGCCGAGATGCTGGCGAACAGGTTGGCGTCGCTCGAGCCGACCATTCGGACCGTGGACGTGGAACAGTTTTGCTCGTGATCGGCATGCACGATCAGGAGCATGTCCAGCGCTTCGGCAAAATCCGGGTCACAGTGATATTCCTCACACGGCACCGCGAACATCATCTGCAGGAAGTTTTCGCAGTACGACAGATCGTTCCGTGGATACATCAGCGGCTGGCCCGCCGACTTCTTGTGGCTGTAGGCGGCGATTGTGGGGAGCTTGGCCAGGAGTCGATGCACGCTCACCTCGACCTGCCTCGGATCGCGTACGTCAAGCGAGTCCTGGTAGAACGTCGACAGCGCTCCGACGACGCTTCCGACGATCGCCATCGGATGTGCGTCGCGAGGGAACCCGTTGTAAAAGTTCCGCATGTCCTCATGGATCATCGTGTGGTGCGACAGTGACGTACGGAAGGCCTCGAGTTGGGCACTTGACGGTAGTTCGCCGTAGATCAGCAGGCAGGCCACCTCGACGAAATCGCACCGCTCCGCGAGGACTTCGATCGGATAGCCCCGATATCGCAACACTCCGTTTTCACCGTCGAGGTACGTAATGGCACTCGTGGTCGATCCGGTGTTGACATAGCCCTCGTCGAGCGTGATGCAGCCGGTCTGGGCACGGAGCTTGGCGATGTCGATCGCCCGCTCTCCCTCGGTCCCGACGATCACGGGCAGTTCGTACGAGCGGCCGGCGACGTCGACCCGCGCCGTGCCGTCGGCACGGGTGCCCGGCCAGGGGGGAGTGGCGGGACCGGCGGCGGGCTTGGCGGCTGGAGCGGTCATGGCAGGTGTTCCCGGGACCGGGCAGCGGTCCGGCAGGCCGGGA
>JBJTBB010000294.1:0-4547 GCA_046091125.1 Planctomycetaceae bacterium | reverse complement strand
CGACGCTCGGGCCCCGGAATACCGTCGTAGGCCTGCCGACCGATCGGAGGAATCGGGCGACGAAGGTTTGGAGGCTGATGCCCCCCCCCCGATTCGACGCGCAGCCCGACGGTTCCGAAGCCGGAGACGGCGAACCGCGGAGGCGTCGCCGTCGAGGACGACGGGGTGGCCGCAGGCGCCGTGGACGCTCATCCACCGGCGAGTCCGTCGCCCCGAATGATTCTTCCCCGCCATCCGAAGGCACGGTCGAGAAGCACCACACCAGGGAATCCGAAGACGACGAGCCGCTGCGTGCCGGCTACATGGGAGAGGTCGCCCGAGGAGGAAATGACGCCCCGCGGAGGGGCGATGCGCAGCCAAACGGTGAGCGCGGACAGCGTCGTCAACGAGGGCGTTCCGGCCGCGGCAGCCGCAGCGGACCCACGAGCTCGGATAGCAGCGCGCCCTCCGAATCCTCGAGTCGCAATCAGGGGCGTCGGAGAGGTTCGGGCCGTCACGGCTCCCGGTCGGACCAGGGGCGTCGCGGGCGTGGCGGTGACTTCCAACCGGTTGCCGGCAGTCTCCATGAGGACGACGAGGGGCTCGAACTGCTCTCGGTCGACGATGCGGGAGCGTCGGGCCACGAGCGGGCGACCTCGGCCGCAGAGGACGACGTGTTCGTGGAGAGCGGCCTGGCGGACGTGCTCGACGTCCCCAGCTGGGTCGAGGCTATCGGCATCGTGATTGCCGGCAACCTCGAGGCTCGCTCGCGACCACCGCGACCGGAGAATCGCGGCCGCTGATGGCGGGGCGACAACGACCGCCGCATCGCACCCGAATACCGTGGGCGTCGTCGATCGCTATTTCAGCGAGATGGTTCTCGCGAGCGGCCGCAGGATCTGATCGGCGACGCAGCCTTCCACGACCTCCCTTGCGAGCGTGAAAAGCCGTTCGATCGCATCGACGAAGGTCGCCCCCGCTTCGAGGCTGCCGTACTGCCTCGCGGTGACGTAGACACTCAGTTGCTCTTCAGTGAACTCACCGGTGCGAACCTGGAAGGCGTTGGTCCTCGCCTCGGTACTGACGCGAACCTGCACCCGACAATCCTCGTCGACCGAAAGCGTCAAGGAGGGTTCGTAGTCGATGACACGCGCACCGGGAATGTCGGCCAATTTCTCGAGCGACTGACCGACACCGAGCGCCTCGGCAAGAAGCGCGTTGTGATTGCCACGATACGCAAAATCGAAACCGAACAAGAGGTCGAGCGCCTCGCAATCGATCGGGCTCACCGACAACACTGGCGGAGCGAGATCGAGAATGAAACGATGTTGATCGAGGGCCGCCTCGAGGCTTGGCGGATTGACCTGTCCTGACGACAGTCGCCGCGACTCCACCGACGTCCAGCGGTACCGCCCCCCGTCCTTGTCCTCCTCGAGCACGAAGTCCCGTTTGTCGCGGCAGTAGAACTTCCGCATCGCGGGATATTTCTTCCTCAGACACTCGAAAAAGTGAAGGATGGTCTCCCGCTGGCCCGGAAGCTCCATCTCCGTGGCAAGATTCATGTTGACGTAGAAATCGTCGGCCAACGACGCGTAACTGCTCATTCCTCGTCCGCTCCCTTCGAACGAAACGAGTATAGAAGCACCCAATCAGCGGTGTCAAACAGACATCGACCCGACGGGCGGAAAAGAGCGATCAGTCGTTGCTCCTTGCCCCGGCGATGAGCGCGATGAACTCCCGATTGCTCTTGAACTTGGCGAGCTGCTTGGTCAGTTGTTCCATGGCATCCACGTGGTGCATGCTCGACAACGTCCTGCGGAGCATGTTGACCGCGTGCAGCGTTTCTGGATCGAGCAGCTTCTCCTCTCGACGAGTGCCGGATTGAGAGATGTCGATGGCGGGCCAGACTCGCCGGTCCGCGAGCTTGCGGTCGAGCACAAGCTCCATGTTCCCGGTTCCCTTGAATTCCTGGAAGATCAACTCGTCCATCCGACTGCCGGTGTCGATCAGGGCGGTGGCCACGATCGTGAGCGACCCCCCTTCCTCGAAAACCCTCGCGGTGGCAAAGAGCTTTTTGGGGATGTCGAGCGCCTTGATGTCGACACCGCCGGACATGGTCCGGCCGGTGTTACCGACCCACTTGTTGAAGGCCCGTGCCATACGAGTGATCGAATCCATCAGCAGGAAGACGTCCTTGCCGGTCTCGGCCATCCGTTTGCAGCGCTCGACCACGAGTTGCGACAGCCGGACGTGACTCTCCACATCGCAGTCGAGGCTCGAGGCGAACACCTCGCCCTTGACGCTCCGCCGCATGTCCGTGACTTCTTCCGGCCGCTCGTCGACCAACAGCATGACGAGTGTCAACTCGGGATGATTGGCCGAGACGGCCTGAGAGACCTGCTGCAGAAGCACGGTCTTGCCTGTCCGGGGAGGCGCGACGATCAACGCCCGCTGTCCCTTGCCCAGCGGTGTGAGCAGATCCATGACCCGCGTCGTGAGCGGCTGCTGCCCGGTCTCGAGCCTGAGCCACTCCACCGGGTTGATCGGCGTCAGCTGGCCGAACCACTAGACCGTCGGGCAGTCAACGGGAGCCAGGCCCACGATTTCCAGGATTTCCCCCACCCGAGGCCCCTGCTGACGACGCCCGGGCTGCACGAGCGCTTTTACGAACACGCCTTCGCGCAGACGGTACCGCTCGACCATGGTGCCCGGCACGAACGGGTCGGTCCGCTCGCGCTGGTAGTTGTTCTCGGCGCTTCTGAGAAACCCGTACCCATTGGGATGCATCTCGAGAATTCCACTGCCCGGCTGGAGCGGTATCGGTTCGCCGTTTTCCCCGACCTCCGGTTCATGATCCGGCGGAACCATTCCCACGCCGTCGGAGACGGGCCGAGGTCCGCCACCTGATTTTCGAAAACGGCCTCTGCCACGACGACCGCCGTAACCACGCTGGCCGCCACGTTGATGACCGCCACGTTGATGGCCGCCCGACTGCCCGTGACCGCCGTAACCTCCACCCTGACCCGACTGACCACCGCCATAGGATGCAGTCGGGTAGGAGGCGTGGTGCCCCTGCGAAGGAGGAAACTGCTGCGACGACTGTTGACCAACAGAGCCGGACTGCGGGCCTGTTGATCCATGCTCTGGTTGATCTCCTCGCCCGCCACGCGGACGGTCATTGCCCAAGTCCCCTCCGAAGCCGAACTCCGAGTTTGAACTTCCGGCCGATTCTGAAAACGACACGCGTTCCCCGGCATCCGGAAGCCCACCGAAGCCAGGACTGCCGTCGAACCCGGACGACTCGTACCCGGGACCTTCCTGCCCAGCCGAATCCTTGTCCTGACCGCCGCCGCGATAGGACTGCCGCCCGTGAGAGCGTGAACGTCTCCGCTTCGCCATCGATTTTCAGATCATCCTGTCGGGAAACTCTGACCGTACTTTGACGCAACCGCTGCGTCTGAACGGGCCAATCCATCCGTCAATCACAATCTCGTCGATCGAAATCGACTTCGTTGTTCGCAACCAGGGGTTACCCACAGCACGGCAACCGATCCAAACCCTTTGCACCCTTTGCTTTGAGCGGAACCTTGTTGGTCACTCCCTCACGCACCCGGTCCTGAGCCGTTCCAATGACCTCAGCGGACCCCTGACAGCCAGCGAACCGAACTACGAATCGTGCGAAAAACGAGTGCGAAAAGCGGATGAACGAGTGGACGACCGTCCACAACCAGACATCCGGAACGATGCCACGCCGGACGTGAGCCGCTCCCGATCAGACCGCTAGGAACTTCCAGAGCGGTGTAACGAGCCGCCAACGTATGAGCGAAAAAGTCTCGACGTTTCGATCCCCACAGCTTGCAGGGGAAAGAAACAGCCGGAGATCAACCCCAAATCCGGCAGGTGAAGGAAGTATGGGAAAGGTACTCGCACATGTCAAGCAGTCGCCGCCCCTGGCCGCCCACTCAAAGCCAACCGCCCCATCCCTCCCGAGCCACCTCTTCCCTGGTGGAAATCGTCGAGAAAGAGGCGATTCTTCCTAAAAATCGCTGGTTTCGTTCAAGCTTCCCCGGTTGCTTCGACCGATACCCACGGTGTTCGGAGCACTATCGGAACAACAGGCCCTCGTAACCGGCCTGCGACGCCGTCCGAGTCCACGCGACTCCCGATTCGATTCGGGTGGGTCGTGCGGCTCGAATCGCGAGGAAGCGACAGATTTCCGCACATGGAACCTCACGTTATGCGATGCAGTCACGGTGCTTGTCCTGAAGGGAAAGGGCTGGGGATCATCCGAAACTGGTCACGAGCCGTCCAGCCGCTGCTGACGACTCTGGCCATGCTGGTGGTGCTGACAGGGAACACGAGTCGGGTCGAGGCATCCGCCATGACCTGGCACGCCGATCTGGATGCCGCGTCCCAGGCATCCGCCCTGAGCCAAAAGCCCGTGCTCGTCATTTTCACGGCCGCATGGAGTCCTGCCTGCGAGCGCTTCGTGGGGTCGACGCTGCCGACCGCGGAGGTTGGCGCCATCCTCGAAGCCTGTTTTGAGCCGGTGCGTCTCGACGTGGATG
>JBJTBB010000293.1:0-5732 GCA_046091125.1 Planctomycetaceae bacterium | reverse complement strand
TCGAGGCGGTGGCCAATCCCCTCGTGGCCACGGTCTTCCCGCACAACCGAACCCACTACCTCAACATCCTCCATGCCAGCTGGCCGGCCGGCATGGTGCTCGGCTCTGTGGCCGGTTGGTATCTCGACGACAAACTTCACCTCGACTGGAAGTACCAGCTCGCGCTGTACCTTGTGCCGACCGTCATCTATGCCCTGATGTTCCTCGGCCAGACGTTCCCCAAGTCGGAGGCGGCGGCCAAGGGGGCAAGTTTCGTCGATATGTTCCGTGACGTTGGCATTCTCGGAGCAGCCGTGGCCTGCTTTCTGCTCGCGCTGTTTTTTGGTGACATCCTCAAGGACTTCATGCCCGAACAGGCCGCCGCCGCCGGATATGTGCTCGGCGGACTGCTGCTCTTGGCCGTGGCTTTCATGACCCGGTTCTCGGTAGGCTCGTTGGTCCTGTTCGTCCTCTTCATAACCCATGCCCTCGTCGGAGCGGTCGAACTCGGCACTGACAGCTGGATTCAAAACATCACCGGCAACCTTTTCACGTCCGAACAGGGCAAGTGGCTGTTCATCTGGACGTCGGCCATCATGTTCGGCCTTCGATTCTGTGCTCACTTCATCGAGACGAAGATCGGCCTGTCGCCGATCGGCCTGCTCCTGGTGTCGGCCGTGCTGGCCTTCCTCGGGCTACGATTCGCTAGCGGCATGAACACGTTTCCCGCGGCCCTCGCAGCCCTCGGCATCTACGCTCTGGGCAAGACATTTTTCTGGCCGACGATGCTGGCCGTGGTCGGCGACCGGTTCCCCCAGACGGGTGCCATTGCGATGTCGATCATGGGTGGCATCGGCATGCTTTCTGCGGGACTCATGGGGGGCCGGGACTCGGCTACTGCAAGGATCGGTTTGCCGGACAGGCACTCGAGAAAGCCGCGCCAGCGGTGTATGAGGAGTTCAAGTCCGAGAAGCCAAGTCGATTCCTCAACATCGCCAGCACCGAGGTTTTCGGCCTCGCCGGTCAAAAAGTGGCAGAGGCTCGCAAGTCCGGTGAAGCCACCGAGACGCAGAAGGCCGCCATCGCAGCCGATCAGCAGGGTGATCGCGATACCCTCAAGGCCGATTCGCTGATTCCGGCGACCATGGCTGCGGTCTACCTCGGGTTGATGCTCTACTTCGCGGGCATCGGCGGCTACAAACGCATCGAGATGGGGAAGTCCGGCTAAGAAAGACTTCCAAAGGTTGGCAGACCTCAGCCGAGCCTGGAATCGACGGTAGTCTTTATCGCCTCTCAATCGGCGAGAGACGTCCTGCGAATCAGCTCTAGCGGGTCACGCCACTCACGTGAGTGTCCGCCACGCCGTCAGTATTTCTCCCGAGTGCAATCACTCTCCGGAGCACCAGCCTGCCCGGACTCATCGGGTGGGTTTCGTGGGTGACACGTACACCACCCGGGAGGACGACCGCCTCGGCTTTTTGGAACTCCTGCCGGGCCGCTGCCTTCGACAGTCGCAGGGTGGTCTCGGCCAATCGCCGATAGTGTGTTGTTGTCATATCTCGTCGTGGCCAGGCCTGCCTTCGCCAAATCTCCACGAACGCCTCGACTAGGAGATCCGGATCCACGACCTGCAATCCCGAGAGGTCGACGACGCCCGACTCCGGGTTCAGCGTGGCATGTTGTTCGACCACCGCTGCGGCCGCAGTCGTCACGAGACGCCCCATGCGTCGAGCATGATCCGCAAGCCTGCAGATCGCCGCCGCCGCACCCGGGTATGGCCCCTGTTCAAGCGAGGGGAGGATCTTGTGCCTGAGGTAGTTTCGGGACCTGCTTACATCTTCGTTTGACGCATCCTCCACCCACGACTGATCGACCGACTCGAGATACCGTCGCACAGAACTCCTCGGCACTGTGAGCATCGGCCGAACGAGCGTGATCCCCTCCACGAGCTCACGCACGGACGACATCCCCCCGAGACCGTTGACACCCGTTCCCCGACACAGCCGATGCAGGACGGTCTCAGCCTGATCATCAAGCGTATGAGCCAAGAGAACGACCCGCGCACCGACAACTCCGGCAGTCGATGAAAAGTGGGCGTATCTCGCTCTCCTGGCAGCGGCCTCAATGCCTTCCCCGGCATGCGAACGGACGACAATCTTCTCGGCGACGCATCGCAGTCCGAACTTCTCGCAGGTCTTCTCGACGAACGTCCGATCGGCCGATGATTGCGGCCGTAGACCATGATCGGCATGGACGACCACGATCTCCCGAGCACCGGTCGCCAAGGGCAGGACGCCGCCGTAGTGGAGGGCGTGCAGCAGTCCGATACTGTCGCCGCCCCCTGAGACGGCCACCAGCAAGATTCCTCTCGTGAGCGCATCCAGCTGACAGGCCTCGGTAAGCCCATCGATCATGGACATTGAATTGTTCCCCATCGGGTCCTGTTCCTCTCGTCCCACTAGCTGTCATTCTCGGAAGACGCCCGACGATGGGCCGTCGATCCACCTGCTTGGGTATCACCCTTATCCCTGCCTGTGCCACTCGCGCCACGATTGCGTTCGCACCTGAAGATTGCAACCCGCACGCTGCGACCAGGACCGCCCACATTGACCCGATCGCTCTCCTGCTGCCCGAAAAACGGGATTGAGAAGGAGCGGCCGACCCCCTATCGTCCGCGTCCAGGGCCGGCAAAAGACCCACCACCGTGGTTCACAACGCCCATCGGCAGCCCCAATTGAGAGGATGAACATGCCCGTTTCGAGATCCCTGGGCTCGCTTGCCATCGGATATCGGCCCGTCCCAATCGTCGCCATCGCCTTGGGCGCGATTCTCGCCACCACTTCCGGCTGCATGACTCTCGGCGGTATCGCCTACCTGATCGCTCCGAACGACGTGCCGGCAGAGTGCAACGCCTTGAGCGGTCAACACGTCGCGGTCACCTGTCGCCCGATCATCGAGTTGGCTTTCAGCGATGCCGGGTCATCACGGGAATTGTCTCGACTGACGGCTGCGGCAATCCGGCGAAACGTCCGCCGATGCCGCGTTGTGGATGATCAGGAGGTCGCCCGATGGCTCGATGAAAACGAGTGGGTGGACTGCCCGACCCTTGGAAAAGCCGTTGACGCAGACATCGTGGTCGGCATCGACCTCGAAGAATTCCGTCTCCACGAAGGCTCCACTCTCCTCAAAGGGCGAGCCAGGGTTCGTGTCCGCGCCTATGAAGCAGAAACAGGAAAGGTCGTATTCGATAAGCGACTCGATGAGTTCGTGTACCCGGCGGAAGGAGCCATACCCGTTAGCGACATGCCTGAAACTCGATTTCGAGAGGCTTTCATCGAACTCCTCTCAGGCAGAATCGCCAGATGCTTCCACGCATATGAAAGCCGCAATCACTTTGGTGAGGAAAACCTTCCCCTGTAGTTCTGCGACAGTCTTCACAGCTTCTTGAGATCGCGCCGCGGCTTGGGTGGCGCAAGCATCTTCTTCTTGTCGTCGGCGGGCGTGTTCGCGTTATTGTTGCCGCCCGCTCCCATTTTTGGTTCGTTCACGCCGGTATGCGCCTCGGTCCACTTGTACCCGAGCGGCATTTCCAATTCATCGGCCGCAATCAGGGCCCAAGGAGTCCCGGGGTGCTCATCCACCACTCGCGTCAGATACACGCGAGCCCTCGCAGCGAGCTTTTCAGTCTGCGAGCCCACAACGATGTCATCCGACCGCTCCAAACGCCATGTATCGCTGTTGGGCATCTGGAACTTCATTCCTGACTTCGCCATCGCAAGCATCGCATTGTAGGCCTCCGTACGGACCTTCGCTGCGAGTACACGACCCATCGCGAGGTCATAGCCAGCCTGCCAACGCTTCACCGTAAGCTTCTCCCTGTCCTTCGACCCCTACTCCAGAATTGTGTAAAGGGCGTTGATCTTGGGCTCGATCCTTGCGGCCGAGTTTTGGGCTTCCCCCAGAAGATTGGCAAGTTCACCGTCGTTTTGACGAGGGAAGGTCATCGGGGGAGATTCCATCGGACTCACTTCCGATTGGCGAGCCGCTTCGACGAGAGCCACGGCCGCTTTGTTCGCGGCGATTTTCTTATCCAAGGTGGAGACCGACACGTACTCAGGGGCATATGAACGCATCGCATCTGGCTCAAAGAAATACCTGAGCCTTGAAGACATTGGAGCCACTTCTTCGTTGCTGACGCGCCTCTTTGATGTGCGATTGGCGTGGACGCAGAAGTAGATTCCGCCCGTCTCGGCACACAAGCGTGAGAGCGCGAATGGACCGAATCCTGAATCCATCGCATCGTCCTGGTAACGACCCGATCGAATGCGAACGACTTCCGGGTAGAACGACTCGGGGCCCTGTTCGATCTCGGCGATCCTTTCCTCCTGATCAAACGACTTGTCAGGGTCGACGAACTTGAACTGCACCTCGCGCATTCCAAACGGTGCCGGCACGCCCACGACATAGACGGGCATTCCGAGGGTGCGACAAAGATCACACGTCTCATCGACCTTGTTTTGATCGTTGCCAACCTCGTCGGTGAACACGATGATCCCCACATTCCTCCGAGGGGCGGATGTTCGGAATATTTTTGCCTCGGCGACGGCAGCCTTCACGGCCTGAAACGTCAGCTCCGCACCAGACTCGTCGATCGCGATCGACCGGATGGCCTCGATCACTTCGCTGGATTCTTCGGTCGGCTTCTTGGTGACCAACTGAACCTTTTCGCCAAAGCCGATCACGATGTTCCTCAAGTCCGGCTTCTTTCGTCCGACCCGATTCATGCCGAGTTCGTCAAACACTCGATCCAGACGCGCGGCGATCTCCTGTCGCTGGCCAGCGAGGCTGATCGACTGATCGAAGACCCAGCAAATGACGGTCGGACCCCGTTCGAGCATCGCTGCAATTTCGCCAGTGAGCCGATCAACGGCGCCTGTGGCACCGGTCACACCCACTCCGGAAGCACCCTGGACGATCAGGTTTTCGTCAAGTGCCATGGCAGTCGGCACGATTTCGAGTGGTTGCAACTCGATCGACGTAGTGAAATCGGAGTTGACTTCCACTGGAACAACGGACACATCCGCGAGCGTCGGAGCGAGTGATTCAGCGACGGAGTCGTTCATCTCGTCGCTCTCGGCCCCAGCTTGCTCAGTCGGCTCGTCGGAGACCACGACCTCTGCGGGATCCACGAACAATTCCTCGACGGGCTCGAACGGAACCGTTATTCGCACAACAGGCGGAGTATCAGGTTTGTCGGCGATGCCGGCCAGCGCCAAAGCCAGAAGGATCACGACATGGACGACGAGACTCACCGCCAGGGCCGGTGTCTCCCGATCAAGGCCTTCTTCCGGTTCGATATCCTGAAGGAGGCCTTGAGGGACGAACGATTCGTCCATCCGCTGTGAAACTGTCCATGGCACATGGGCGAGGCCAGACGGGCCGACCGTGTCGGGCTTAGCAACGGTACCGTTGATTCCGCCAGTCACGGCGGGGATGGCGCGGTCCTCGGAGGGCGGCCCCGGCGCACGACTTTCTCCGAACGGCGAAGAACCGCACAAGACATGGCCCATTCGCGAAGCCTCCACAAGCCTTTCGCAGGAACATCCTACGCTTTCCAATAGTATCGGAAAAACAAGGAACCAACCACCCTTCAAAACGACTTTTAGCCCCTTTTGCCAGACTTTCTGCCCAGATTTACGGGAAATTTCTTCGAAGACCACGGCCACGACAATCATGCCACCGAGATCTCCACC
>JBJTBB010000292.1:0-4584 GCA_046091125.1 Planctomycetaceae bacterium | reverse complement strand
GCCCTTGGGTCCTTCGTGGGGCACGGATCGCCGATCGTCGGTGCCGCCTTCGTCAGCGGTGGACGATTGGTCACGGCGGCTGCCGATGACTCGGCGATCGTCTGGGAGGTCGATGCCCCGTGGAAACTGGATCGCGTGATCGGCGCGGTGACTCAGCCGGATGTCATCGCCGATCGCGTCCTCGCGGTCGACTGTAGTGGTGACTCGAGTCTGATTGTCGCTGGTGGAGGCGTACCGTCGCGCACGGGTGAGTTGGCGGTGTTTCAGGTCGCGGACGGACATCGTGTGCTGCATGTTCCGGACGCACACGACGACGCGATCCTCGCGGCGCGCTTCTCGCCTGACGGCAAACGCATCGCCTCGGCTGGGGCCGACAAATACGTACGGACGTTCGATGCGGTCTCGGGCGAGCGGGTCCGACGTTTCGAGGGGCACACGAACTACGTGCTCGCGGTCAGTTGGAAATCCGATGGGCAGACGCTCGCCAGCGCTTCCGCAGACAACAGCGTGAAACTCTGGGATGCCGAAACGGGTGACCAGCGTGTGAGCGTCGCCACGTTCAAGCGGCATGTCACCGCCGTGCGATTCGTCGGTGACGGAGACACCTTCGTCACCGGCTGTGGCGACAGGATCGTGCGGCTGCACAACAATGCCGGAGGCGTGATTCGGACCTTTCCCGAGATGGCAGGGTGGATCCACTCCGTCGACGTCACTCCCGGTGGTGACTATCTCGTCGCGGGAGCGGCTGATGGCAGCGTGAAGGCCTGGAATGCGAACAATGGCCAGGCACTCGCCGAGCCCACCTTGCCGCTCACCGCTCAGGCCGGGAGCGACTAGGTTTCTCACGGCTCATCGTGGCGCTGCTCGCGCCATCGAGTGGATCCAGCCAGCGAGCCCATCGAATACGAACGTGCTCGCGGGGATTCACTCGAGATACCTGACGTACGGTTTCCAGGTTCCGGTGCCCAGCCGATCTGTGCCAGCCGCTTGTTAGACCAGTTCCTCGATCCGCCGGCCATCCTCGATCATGTAGACGGGGCGACCGGCCTGGTTGACGAACTGCTGCCGGCCATCGATGCCGAGCACGTGGAAGATCGTGGCCATGAGATCCTGAGGACCAATGGGCGTGGTCTTGGGGACATCGACCTTTTCGGAAGACTCGCCCACCACCTGACCCATCTTCAAACCACCACCGGCCAGTGCAAGCGTGCTCAAAGGCGCCCAGTGATCGCGGCCGGCGCCGGCGTTGATCTTGGGCGTGCGTCCGAATTCCCCACTGATGACCAGCAGGATCTTTTCATCGAGACCCCTCAGGCTCATGTCCTCGCCGAGGGCCGCGACGGCGCGGTCGACCTGCGGTGAGAGCGACTCCATGGCGGCCTTGATGCCGCCGTGCATGTCCCACCCGCCAAGGCTCACCGTGACGAATCCGCAGCCAGCTTCGCAGAGACGACGCGCCTGGAGGAGTTGCTGACCGAGACCCGGGCCGTAGCGGTCGACCACCCGTGGATCCTCATATTTGAGATCGAAGGCATGTTGGGAACGGCTGAGGAGGATGTCGAAGGCCTGCTGTTCGAACGAGTCGAGTCCCTCGACGAGACCGCTGCGGTCCGACTCTCGGCGGGCCGTGTCGATCGAATCGAGCAGGTCGCGGCGGCGGCCAAAGCGGTCCTGGCCGACGACGAGCGACATGTTCCTGCGGGCGTCGCCACTGGGGTCGAACGGGCCGTAGGCCGTTCCGAGGAAGGACGGGCCGTCGCCGTAGATGCCTCCCATCCGCACGTACGTGGGAATGCCCGTCTGCGGATGATTCGTTCCCCTCGCCCTGGCAACGATCGACCCGATGCCGGGACGGTCGGGTACGGCCCCGTTGTCGGCGAGGCGGTTGTCATAGCCCGTCATGACGAAGTGAGTTCCGCCGCCATGGCCGCTGTTGGTGTGCGCGAACGACCGCACGAATGCCATCTTGTCGGCCACCCGCGCCATGCGCTCGAAGGTGCCTCCGAGCGTGACGCCGGTGAGATTGGTCTTCACTTCTCCCGTGACGCTGCGGTATTCCGACGGGGCAGTCATCTTCGGATCGAAGGTCTCGACGTGCGTCGGACCGCCGCCGAGCCACAGCCAGATCACCGAGGTGTCCCTGGTCGAGAGACCCGCCGACGCGGCGGCCGCGCGGCTGCGAAGCAGACTGCCGAGTCCGAGCCCGAGTCCGAGCCCGAGGGAGCCGACCCTGAGAACGTCGCGACGCGAGGCGCCCTCGCAGTTCCCATTTCTTCGACCGTGCCGAAGTTCGAGCATGGTGTGGATCCTCCGCGGAGTTTTTGCAGAACGTCGCTGGGCCGCAGGGCGACCCCCGGTTCCCCAAGACTATATCGGCTCGGACGGGACCATCGCACTGAAGGTTATTGGCGACGGCGGCACCGCCGGCCGTCGAGTCGCAAATGGGCTGGGTTTTGCGTGGTCGTCCCTCGCGGTAACCGACCCAGTGCCCGCTGCGGGAGGCCATCGGCACGTGACGCTTCCCAAGCTTTCATAATGCGGTCGTCGCGGTCGCCCGTCGACATCGGCCCGGGCGGACTCGGCGGAGGATGTCATGGTGAGGAAGCGACGCGTTCGAACACGATCTTCGCAGCCTGATCAGACAGCCCCGTCCTGGCGGCGGCACGGGTATGGACGGGTTGCGACGTGGCTCGCCCTCGCACTGATCGGCTGCGGTGCGGCCGGGATCCTGGTCGCGCCTCGGGGTGGCGAACCAAAGGACAGCCGCCGCCGTGCCCTCGAGCGCGCGGCGCGGCACGATCTGGCGTGCGTTGACGACCTTGTTCGACTGCTGGACGCCGACCCCGGCGATCTCGAGATCGTCCGGGCCCTCGTGGCATTGGGCATGGTGGCGGACGATCCGGACGTCACGCTGCATTGGCTCTCCCGCTGGCATGTTCTCGATCCGAATGCTCTCTCGCCACCGAAGCTTGCGCTCGAGGTGGCTTCCAGAACCGGGCGGTTCGACGCGGCGCTCGAGTGGGGAAGCATGCTGCTCGCACGCGAGGAGGACTCCGTGGCGGTGCTCGAACGACTCGTGCCTGCCGCCTTGGCGACGGGACGGTTCACCGAGGTGGTCGATTACGGCCGCCGGCTCCAGCGATTGCGTAGCGGTCGGGATGATGATGCAATCCTGCTCGCCCGCGGCCTCATCGGGCTCGGACTGGACGACGAGGCTCGTGGTGTGCTCGTCCCGCTTTGTCGTCGTTCTCCTCCCCAGGTCGTTGCGGCGGCGCTCATGGCGTCGCTGTCGGGAGGCGGATCGAACGATGATGAGACCGCGTCGATGCTCCGGGAGGCCATCGCCGCCGCCGGCGATCCCGGGGCGGCTCAGGCGGCCCGCCATCAGCTTCGACAGGTGCTCGAGCGCACGAGACGGAAGGAGGAGGCGTTCGATGTCGCCGCGGAGTGGGAGCGGGTCGAGGCAGCCCGCGTGGCGGTCATCGATGCCTACCATCAGCCCGGAAACGTGTCGCTCCGTTCAAGGGCTCGGAAGCTCCTCGAGGCCACGCATCAGGGCGCCAGAGCGGGCGATGTACTCGCCGCCCTGGAGGATGGCGCCTCGCGCTCGCGGGCGAAACTTCCTCCGTTATCGGTCACTGGCCTGGTAGGGCCGATCAAGCCTCCGGCCGACCGGGGGCCGCAAGGCTCGCAAGTCGCCTTCGAGAATGTGACTGACTCCGCGGGTGTCGACTTTTTTCATGATGGTGATGCATCCCCGAGCCATTTCATCCAGGAAACGATGGGCAGCGGCATCGCCTGGATCGACTACGACCGGGATGGGAGGGCGGACCTGTTCTGCGTGCAGGTGACCACGCCGCGATCCGCATCCGCAGGGCACAGACTCTACCGAAATCTCGGCGGCGGAGCCTTCCGGGACGTCACCAGCGAGACCGGCGTCGGTTTGTCGATCTACGGCATGGGCGTGGAGGTGGGCGACCTCGACAACGACGGCTACGACGACCTCGTCGTGAGCGGAATCGGTGGCTTGCAGGTGCTCCGAAATGTGCCAGACGAGAACGCCGGAAGGCGGTTTCGGGACGTGTCGAACGGGTCGGGACTCGTGAATCCGCGTTGGGGAACCGGGCTCGCGCTCGTGGACGTGGATCGTGACGCCCTTCTCGACCTGTATGTCGCCAACTACGTGGAGATCGATCCGGATGCTCCCCCGGAATGTCGCGATTACCGGACGGGTCTCCCGCAGTCGTGCACGCCGACGGCCTACTCGCACCATCGTCATGCCATCTTCCGCAACGAGGGTGACTTTCGATTCAACGATGCCAGTGAACGCTGGGGGCTTGGGAGCGTTCCAGCCGCGCCGGGACTGGGAGTGGTGGCGGCCGATTTCGACGCGGACGGGTTGTGCGACGTATTCGTCGCCAACGACATGCGTCCCTGCCACCTGCTCCGGAATCGCGGCCAGGGATTCGAGGAGATCGGGCTTCCGGCCGGCTGTAGCCATGGTCCGGAAGGTCGCCTGATGGCGGGCATGGGGGTCGTGGCTGATGACCTCGACGGATCGGGGCATCCGTCGAGGTCATCAGC
>JBJTBB010000291.1:0-9211 GCA_046091125.1 Planctomycetaceae bacterium | reverse complement strand
CACCGCCCACGGACTTGCCGGTAGTCAGCTTGCCGAGTTTGCGGCCGTATGGCCGATTCTCGCGGACGACGCGGGCCCCACCGTTGACACCACCGCCTGCAGCAAGATCTACTAGATCCTGTCACGGGCGCTCGGTGATGGACTCGTGACGGCCTGCCACGACGTCGCCGACGGGGGGCTACTCGTCGCACTGGCCGAGATGTGCATCGGTGGGTCGGTCGGTTGCCGTGTGGATCTCTCGGCTGTCCCGTTCACGGCCTGCACGGCCGCCGCGTTCCTCGAAGAACCTGGACGGATGCGTGCCGATTGGGTCGCGTCCTTTTCGGAAACGCCAGGACGATTCGTGTGCGAAGTGCCCCCTGAAAAAGCCCCGGCGTTCGAGGACCGCTTCGCGGGCATCGCCCATGCGGTACTCGGGGAGGTGACTCACGACGGGCGGTTCGTCGTGATCGGAAGGGCGGACGACCGAAGTGAGTGCGGGATGGCGGTCACCGAACTCGAGACCGCGTGGCGATCACTGTCCCGTGATTTTTCCGGAGATGGCCCATGAAGAAACCGGTCGCGCTCGTACTACGAGGCCCGGGCACCAACTGCGACCGGGAGACGATTCACGCATTCGAACAGGCAGGAGCCGACGCGGCACGGATGCACATTCGACAACTCACAGCCGCCCCAGCCTCACTTGAACGTGCCTCAATTCTCTGTATCCCGGGCGGATTTTCCTACGGTGACGATATCGCTAGTGGGCGGATCCTCGCGATGGAACTGTCGACTCGGCTGCGTGAACCACTTCTGCGCTTTCGGGACCGTGGCGGCCTCATCCTCGGCATCTGCAACGGGTTTCAAGTGCTCCTGCAGACCGGGCTACTCCTACCGCCGGACGGAAACGGCCGCTCACCGGCGAGCCTCGCGGCCAACTCCTGTGGCCGGTTCGTCGATCGATGGGTGCGACTGTCGTTGGCTGGCGGAGTGCGTTGCGTATTCCTCGATGGTCTCGGTGCATTCGAGCTACCGGTCGCGCATGCCGAGGGCCGCTTCACGACCGCCGATGCGGGGACACTCGATCGATTGGATGGGGCGGGCCACCTCGTGCTGAGGTATGCGACATCCGCGGAAGGATCGGTCGGGAATCCGAACGGATCGGCTGCGGACGTGGCCGGCATCTGTGACCAGAGCGGGAGAGTCTTCGGGCTGATGCCACACCCGGAGCGATTCATCGTGGGCACCCAGCACCCCGCCTGGTGCGGCCGACGCGATCCCCATGAGGCGGGTGACGGGCTACGGTTGTTCGAAAATGCCGTCGCTGCCGCCGCAATGTGAAGTCTCTGGGCGGTCAATCCGCCCTTGATCGGTTTGCCAGGCACCCCTAAGGTTCCGAACCTTCCATCCGGTCGTTTTGCCGGTGCCACGGAGGTTGGGGCACCTCACCGGGTGGAATACTGTACGCGACACGTCGGCCTGCCAGGAGACTCCCATGCGGCACCACGCCGGCACGGTCGGGGCAGACCCGGAAGATTCTGGGAGGGGTATCCTCCCGCCGTGTCGATCGTTGTCCGTTGATTCGCGAACCCTCTTCGCCGCCCTCCCGACCATTCTGCTCACCGCCGCAGGCTGCTCGCTTGGCCCGCTGCCGAACGCGTCAACACTGACGTTCGGCATTTCGGACGATGATCGAGGGTCCGCCGTCCTGCCGGAGTCCGACACGCCCTTCACCGATTTCAGCGGACCGCAAGTGAGCCGGCCCGAACCACGCACGATCTCGCTTGAACTCATCGTGTTGGGCTTCGATGGGCACGAGAAGGTGGATGCGTCCACCATCGAGCGCGCGATCTGGGCGATCACCGATGAGCAGGCGATCGAACCACATGCGCGAACCCAGCTGTCGGCCAATGGACTGCGAGCCGGACTGATTTCCACGCCGCTACCGGAATGGTTTGAAAAGGATCTTTCGAAGCTGATCCTAACACCGGACGGATCCGCTCGCGACGGCTCTGGGCTGCCCGCCGTTCAGCGGACGCTCCGCCTGCTCCCCGGTCGTGAGAGTCAACTGATCGCCCGCACGGATCTTGAGAAGCTCGTCGTATTCGAAAGCCGGAACGGAGGTCTCTCCGGAAGAACATTCCATACCGCCTCCACCGCCTTGGATCTCCGTGCATGGCCGGCTGCCGATGGACGTGTGCGTCTGCGCGCAGTCCCGATGATCCGACACGGTCCCCAGAGGCGGGATTGGGTCGGCGACGACGGTGCCTTTCGTCTGGAAACCGGACAGGCCGCCTGTCTGTTCGAGGATCTGGCTGTGGATCTCCAGATACCGGAAGACATGATGCTGCTCGTGGGCTGTGGCAGCCCGGTCGCGACCGCATCCGTCGGAGACGCGATCTTCAACGATGTGAAACGTCTCGAGGCGGTGACCTCGACGGAGTCGTCATCTCTGTCGAGCAGGATCGCCGCTGGAACCCGCAAGGCCTTTCTCATTCGTCCACTCGCAAGGCCGATCGATCCGATGTTCGATGCTTCACCGTCCATGTCGAGCGACGAGTCGCGTCCGCCCTCAACCGGGCCATCCGGTCTTTCGGGCGCGATCCGCGGCGAACCGGCTGCGCGGACGGGGGGAAACGGGCTGAATGGACCGTTCCGGCATCCTGTGACGTCAGTTCCACTTGCCGACGAGAGTCTGCGGAATCTGCGGAATCACTGACATGGATCGAAGGGTTGACATGAGGGGGAGTGGTACGGCATGCCGATACTCAGGGTGATGGAAAGCCCCGCGACACATAACGACTACCGACCCAGGATCACGACGATCTTCCTGGCTGCATTCCTCGGTGGGGCGGCTGCTGCGGTGGGCGTCAATAGGTTTCTCGACTCGCACAGGCAGTCCGAACAGCTCACCGTCGAGTGCGAGCCGATCTTCGTGGCGGCTCGGGGGATCGCGGCAGGTGATCCGGTCACCGTTTGGGACGTTTCGCTAAAGGACTGGCCGAAGGCCACGGCACCAGCAGATGCGTTGAGGATCGATGATTCCCTCGATGGCCACTATGCCATTCGCACCGTTCGTGAGGGTCAGCCCCTCGTGCATTCCGTCATCACCAAACATGTCCCTCGAGCCGCTTCTTTCCCGGTCGAGCCCGATCAAAGCGCTACCGAGGACGCCGAACCCTTCGACATCCCTCAGCCGCCTGCTCCCCCGGAGCGCAGCACGAGCATCGACCAGCCACAGTCGGTCGTGTCGATCGGGAGTCCTCCACACAACGACCCCGTGACAACGGTCGTCGTCGGGGATGACGCCCCTTCATCGACGCTCGCTGCCGACATCCCCGCGCAGGAGTTGGCCCCGCTCGTCGGTGAGGAGAAGAAGATTGACGCGGCGATCTCCTCGATCACCGAGGGTGCGTTGGGGGACGTAATCACTCCACTCTCACAAGAAAACGAGCTCCCTCAGGTGATCACCACCGAGCCTTTGGACCTGAAGACGTCGCTCATCGTTGAGGCAGACGTCCCGACCTCGCCCCCTCCGGTCGAGGATGCGATCACCGGGACGGTCATTGATGCTGCCCCGGAGACTACGGCGATGACCGCCTCCGAGGATCATGAGACAGCGACCATGACCGATGAAGGAACTCCTGCGGCAGATGCTGAATTCGATGAAACCGGCAACACCGCGAATGTGACGGCGCTTCCGACCATCGACCCGATCACCTCCGCTCCCGATGGCTCCGGAGAAGCGGTTCCGTCCATCGGCTCCGAGATGGTCGACGTTCAGCCCGCGACCGAAGGCCCCGATGGTTCCGGCGGAGGAGTTCAAACAGCCCCGCTTCGATTCCTCGTCATTCCGGAACGGATCGCTGCGATCGTGGACGGACCCGTCGCGCCGGAATCGAGCCTTCGCACCATCGACCCGCCTGTTGGCCTTCTCCCGCAACAGTCGCGGAACTCGACGAGCGACCGATCGGCCTCCTCCGCATTGCCGCCAGTTTCCTCAGCCACCCGGAGGCACGCGTCGGCCACCGGCAACCCCGTCGGAGCCATGCGACCGATGACAAGCGGCCAACGAAATACTTCCCGCCCCGCCGCTTCGATGCGTGGATCCTCTCGGGATGATGGCTCCCAACGTCAGCGAATGCCGTCCAACAGCGACCATCCCTCGGGTAATGCAGGGGCCGGAAGGCCCCTGTTCAGAGGCATGTTCCCTAACGTGTCGGCAGGGATGAATCGGTTCGGACACGAAATCAGCGAGCGGTTGCGTCGCTCGCAGGAATAGCCCCCGGTCGATGGGCCAACCGATCCCGGAATCGCGGTGAATCATCGTTGCCGCTCGGTGTCGGAGGCGGCGATCGGATCGAGAACGATCGACTCGCCACCGGTGGATGCAGCGAGTTCAGCGAGCCGTGGAGAACCGCCAGCGGCCCCCGTCACGAACTGCACGACCATGAGCCGCGTGCCTCCGAGCAGATCGCCGAGCCTCCGCACACCGGCGGCATCCAGGTCATCGGATTGGTCGCCATCGGTGACGAGAAAAATCGCGTCTGGCCGGAGGCGGGCGGCTACTTCGAGTGCGGCCGCGTGATCCGTACCCCCATCCGCGGCAATCGACTCCACGAACCGACGGGCTGACCTCCGGCCGGAATCCCCCGCGAAGACCAGCCGTCCGGACCCTCCCTGAGCCGTGAATACCCGCGGACGGTGGTTGTAAAAGACGATCTGAAACTGCTGCACGTCATCGAGCCGATCGAGGCTTTTCAGGAGTTCCTTTTTGGCGGCCCTCAGCGCGACGCCCTCGTGGTCGGCCGTCGATGCGGAGCGATCGAGCACGTACACGAATCGATGCCCCCTCGCCTCCATGCCGAAAAGGCTCGTGCCGCGTTCGGAAACGACGTGCGGCTCGTTCTGCGCAGAGGCAACGGGCGCGATGATCGCCCAGGCGACGGCGAGAACCGTACGCAACAGAGCCTCCGAGAGCCTCATGGCACCACCACGATCTTGCCGATGACCGTCCTCCCAGCCGCATCTTTCTGACCAGCCGTTCCGGCCTCCTGCAGCCGATGAGCGTCGGAGGCGGCCTCGAGGGGCAGGACACTGTCGACTACCGGCCGCAACGTCCCAGCCGCCATCCATCGGTTGAGATCGATGGCTGCAGCGGCTTGCCTCTGCCAGGGTTCCTTGAACATGACGAACCCGTGCATGGAACACCCCTGTACGTAGAAAGGTCCCACCGGAAACGCCGGACGGGCAGACCTGCCGGCCATCAACACCAGTCGCCCCCTCTCGGCGAGGCAATCCACCGCCGAATCAAGATTGGGCTCACGAGCGAGCTCCCACCAGACGTCGACCCCATGGGGAGCGTGTTCGCGAACGCGTCGAACCAGTTCGTCCGCGGGGGCATCGGCTCCCGGGCGCTCGATCACTGCATCGGCACCGAGGGTGGCTATCCTCGTTCGCTTCGATGCGCTCGAGCCGGCCGCGATCACGCGGGCACCAAGGAGCCTGGCAATCTGCACCACCATCGCCCCGACCCCACCGGCACCACCGTTGATGAAGATCGTTTCTCCTGGCTCGAGGCGGGCTCTGTCAACGAGTCCCAGGTGGGCGGTGATCCCGACCAGGGCTCCCGCTGCCGCCGTGATGTCAGCGATGCCCGCGGGCGTGTTGTAGAGCCAGCGGGCGTCGACGCTCGCCAGTTCCGAACACGTTCCCTGCCGACCGAGAAGCCCCTGATTGGAGCCCCAGACCCTCTCCCCTGGCTGGAGTGTCGTCACCCTGTTTCCGACCGCCTCCACGACGCCTGCAAGATCGCACCCAATGACGAATGGAAACCGAATCGGCATCGCGACCGTTCCCGACCGGATGGCCGTATCGATCGGGTTGACTGCGCAGGCCGAAACCCGGACGAGCACGTCCTCGGGTCCTGGCTGCGGGTCCGGAAGGCTCCCCGTCTCGATCACCTCGGGAGGGCCTGTCCGTCGGATGAATGCCGCCTTCATGCGGTCGTTCTCCGAGCCGCGGCGAGGATCAGTCCGGTGATGGCGACGATCGCGCCAAGTCCGCCGAAGAGGACGAGCGCATAGGCCATTCCAAGTCGGCCCCTGGAGATCCTGTTGACGGCTGTTTCCTCTGGGGTCTGCCCGCGGTCGACGCCGACTCGGCTCACGGACCACCAGATGCCGTACACCTCCGGAAGCGGCGCGGCATCGAATGATCTGGCGATGGCGGCCGGATCGCTGACAACCGAGGCTTCCCTGGGCGTCACTCGTGCGGACAGCAGTGCCGCTGCCACCCAACTCACCATGGCAATCACGACTCCGGCAGTCGTGAGGCTCGCCGGAAACCCCCAGCGAACCCGGCTCGATACCGGCTTCTCATTCACCAACGGCAGACGCCGAAGGTCTCGAAGCGGAGGGATGTCAACTACTTTTCCACAGTGTGGACAGACCTTCTTTCCCCCGGCTTGCCCGGTTGTCACGGGCAGATCCACCCCACATTCACACCGAAGACGATGAGATTGCATTCCCGACCTCCGGCCGATCGCCGAGCCTCAAACGTTGCCTGCCCGGAGTCTCTTGCCACCCGCAGCCGAAATATCACAGCCCCGGCGAATTTCCTCAAGAAAAATGATTGGCCTCCCGACGGACGTGCGGCCATAATCCTTCGCCCGGATTTGATTTCGAATCCATTGACCGACCCGACCGACTTCTTGCCGCAATTGCTTTGAGCACATTCTCCCCCTTCCCGGCAACGGTTGCCGTCGATGCGATCTCCAGACGGCCCTGGAATCGTGCCTGGGGCGAGAGCCACCTGGCAAGGGAGGGGTTTGGGGGAATCTGTTGCAGCCCTGATGCGACCGAGAAAGAGCCGGAAAACGCGGCAGGAGAGCTTCCTTGATCGCGTTGCGGCTTGAATCAGACTGTGGACACGGCGAACCATTGGACGTTCGCACGGATGTTCCTCGGGAGATGGACATCGGATCTTCGGATAGGGCTGAACAAAACACGTTTTGCAGTATGACTCGCTGATGCTCCGACCAGCCGGTTTGTTGGTGTTGATGCCCGACGATCGATGATTCGACACGAAGGAGAATGAACCTTGTACGACTCGCTACTGGATGAACTCGAGGATGATGTCGGCACCAGTCCCCAGGATGTCGAGGATCTCACCGAAAAAGTGGTGCATGCCGAGGAATCGGAGGCCGATCTTCTCGGTGACGACGCGAACGTCGTTCCTGAGGTTGAAATCGAGGGCGAGCGGGAAGTCGAGGTTGAACTCGAGAGCGGTGTCGAACCAGACGACGGCGGAGACGATGGCATCGTCGAGCAGGTGGAAAACTGGTCGGATGATCCCGTCCGGATGTATCTCACGCAGATGGGCGAGATTCCTCTGCTCACGCGCGCCCAGGAGATCTTCCTCGCCCGACAGATCGAGAAGACGCGAGCTGACTTCCGATCGAAGTTGCTGCATTGTGAATACGTCTGTCAGCAGGCGTTCAAGGTGCTCTCAAGAGTTCATCGCGGGGAATTGCCTTTCGATCGGACGGTCCAGGTTTCCGTGACCGATCGACTGGAAAAGGATCAGATTCTGGGCCGACTTCCACACAATCTTCGGACGCTGGACGTCCTGCTCAAACAAAACAAGGCCGACTATCGGATCGCCCTGTCGAAGCGACGCAAAATGGGGGAACGTCGTGAGGCATGGGCTCGCCTCGGTCGCCGTCGCCTGCGATGTGTGAGGCTCATCGAGGAACTTGGACTACGAACGCAGCGGATCGAGGCCATGATCCCTGTGCTCGAGGACTTCGTTCGTCGTGTCGATCAACTCAGAAGCAAGATCGATGCCCACCGCCGCTCGCAGCAGCCGCCAACCGGCCGACAGAAGTTGGTCGATGAGTACCGGCAGATCCTCAAAAGTTGCCATGAGACTCCCCGCAGTCTGAAACGCCGCGTGGAAGAGATTCGAAAGATCTATGCAAAATACCAGAAGGCGAAGAGGGGTCTGTCGGAGGGAAACCTTCGTCTGGTCGTCTCGATCGCCAAGAAGTATCGAAACCGAGGGCTTTCATTCCTGGATCTGATCCAGGAAGGCAATGCCGGACTGATGCGGGCGGTCGACAAGTTTGAGTATCGGCGAGGCTTCAAGTTCTGCACCTACGCCACATGGTGGATCCGTCAGGCGATCACCCGTGCGGTGGCCGATCAGAGCCGCACGATCCGTATCCCGGTGCACATGGTGGAGACGATGAGCCGCGTACGAAACGTCGCGCGTCAGCTGCTTCAGGAGTATGGTCGTGAGCCGACGATCGAGGAGATTGCCGCCCGCGCCGGCACGCCGGTGGATGAAACGCGTCGCGTGACGGCCATGAGCCGGTATCCGATCAGCCTCGATCGTCCGGTCGGGAATAGCGAAGACAGCCACTTCGGCGATCTCCTGCCGGACACGGGTGCCGAAAACCCAGCCGTTGGAGCGGCGCAGGAGATGCTGCGCAACCGGATCGCAAAGGTGCTCAAGAGCCTTTCCTACAGGGAGCGGGAAATCATCAAGCTGCGATACGGTCTCGGCGACGGCTACAGCTACACGCTCGAAGAAGTCGGCCACATCTTCAAGGTGACCCGGGAGCGGATTCGGCAGATCGAGGCCAAGGCCGTTCGCAAACTGCAGGCACCAGCCCGTAGTGAGGAGCTTTCAGGCTTCCTCGATTGACAGCGGTCGTCCTCCACCGCTCCCGGTCCAATGGACCGGGAGCGTGACTCACACCGTGCCATGCGGCACGACGCCCGCCCGCTCCAGGAAGCCGATCACTTCGACGGCGAGCCTGTCGGCCGGCAAGGTCGAGTCCACGACCAACTCAGCGCTGAGGGGCTCTTCATAGGGCGCGTCGATGCCCGTGAATCCTTGAAGCTGCCCGGAACGAGCCTTCTTGTAGAGGCCCTTCGGATCACGCGATTCGCAGACCTCGAGAGGGGCCTTGACGAAGACCTCGACAAAATCCCCTGGCTTCAGTTGATCTCGTACGAGTTGTCGGTCACGGCGATACGGACTGACGAATGCCGCGAGCGTGACGATGCCGGCATCGGCAAGAAGGGCGGCAACGGCAGCCACGCGACGGACGTTCTCCTCCCGGTCCTGCGGAGCGAATGAAAGCCCGAAGCGGGTTGCAAACTCGCTGCCATGACGCGATTCCAGCATGGCGGGCGAGGCGTTGAGCCCCATGCGGACATTGTCC
>JBJTBB010000290.1:0-5428 GCA_046091125.1 Planctomycetaceae bacterium | reverse complement strand
AACTGGTCGAGTCCCCGTTGGATGGTGCCGCCAGTGGACGGGTGCTGGACACGACTGAATGTGTCCTCGGGAAAGACGGAGAGGTCGTCGCCGTGCGATTCGACCTCCCGGGCATCGAGGAGGCTGGTCGCCGGACACTGGCGGTGAGGGTCGTCCCGCCACCGGAGGATTCACGCCCGGCGGACGATCAACAGGCGGCGGAGCTCGAGGTGGTGGACCGCGTGACGCAGGTCCTCCTGATGGCCGGTGGACCGAGTCGGGAGTATCAATTTACCCGAAACGTTCTGGAGCGGGACGACAGCTTCGCGGTCGACGTTCTGCTATCGACGGCTCGCAGCGGCACCTCTCAGGATGCAAGGAAGGTTCTGGAGGTCTTTCCCGAAACCCCCGAAGCCCTCGATGAATACGACGCGATCGTGGCATACGACTATGACTGGAGACTTCTCGATCCTCAGCAGCAGGCCCGCTTGGATCGCTGGGTCAGCAGGGAGTCGGGGGGGCTCGTCCTCGTGCACGGGCCGATCTTCACGCCAGCCTGGGTCGCAGAGCCGAATTGCAACGCCCTCAGGGCGATGTCGCCGGTCGAGATGCGGCCGCACCTCGGCGGCTCCGTCACGACGGACGTGATCCGTGACGAGCCTCTCCCGCTCTCGTTCACTCCCGACGGTCTCGAGGCCGAGTTCCTCTGGGTTGCCAACACGAGCATCGCGAGCCGCACGCTCTGGGAATCCTTTCCCGGCGTCTACGCCTGCTACGAGGGTTCCAGGGTCAAGCCCGGCGGTACCGTCTATGCGCGGCTGGGTCGGGGGGGCATGGCGGCGGGTTCGGATCCTGGATCGATCTTCATCGCCGGTCACTTTTATGGATCCGGAACCGCCGTTTCGATTGGGAGTGGAGAATTGTGGCGGCTGAGGAGCGTCGACGACACCGCCTTCGAGCGGCTCACAACCCAGCTGGTCAGGCACGTCGCCCATGGTCGACTGCTGAGAGGTTCCCGATCGATCAGGGTACTCGTCGACCGTGATCGCTATGCGGTGGGGGCGAGTGTCACCGTGCGCGTGATCCTGCCGGAGCGTCCCGACGGCCAAGGGCAGGCCTCCTCGCCGCAGGTGGTCGTGGCGACTCCGGACGGGCGCACGCTGCGCGTGGCGTTTCGGCCCGATCCGGTTCGTCCGGGTGAGTTCACCGGCACGTTCGTGGCCGGAGCCGAAGGGAGTTGGCGGATCGAGGCCACGCTTGGCGAGGGAGCCGATGCAGCGTTGGCAGGCGAACGCGCCGTCCGCACGATCACGGCCAAGCTCCCCGACCGCGAACTGGAACGCGCCACGCTCGACTCGGCGCTCCTGGGGCAGATCGCCGGCCGAACCGGCAGTGTGCCGCTGCTGCTGGGTACCCGACGGGCCGATCCATCCGACCTCACCGCGATCACCGCGGCGTTTGTCGATCGTTCCAGGACCGAATACCAATCGGGCGGTACCGACGCCGGATTCAAGGAGCGGCTCAACGCATGGCTGCTCGGAGCGGCAGCAGTCGCGTTGTGCTGTGAATGGATCGTGCGACGTCTCGCGCGGTTGGCCTGACGAAACGAATCGCCGCCATGATCCAGACGTCCTTCGAAACAATTTCGACCGAACGCAAGCCCCGGCCGTCGTCGCCCCACGGTGGTCACGCCGCATCGATCGCCCAGGTGCTCGGCAGTATTCGCGGCAGTGCGAGGTTCTGGATTTGGTGTGAATCGCTGGCCCTGATCGCCTTGATGGCCACCTCGTACTTCTGGTTGTCGCTCGTGCTGGATCGCCAGTTCGAGACGCCGCCGGCTATGCGAGCGGCGGGGCTCACGGGCATCCTGGCGGGGCTGCTGATCCTCGTAGCCCAGCGACTCGTCGGACGGCTGCGGGCTCCGCTGGCCGATGACGAACTGGCGCTTCTCGTGGAGCGGCGCAACCCGTCGTTTCGCGACAGTCTTTCGACGGCCGTCGGTGCCGCCACTCGCAACGCCGACGAACCAGTCGACGTGGAGCTCTTGGCCCGGTCGACTGCGCAGGCGACCGAGATCCTTTCGACGGTCCGCATCGGCGACCTGTTCAAGACCTCCTCGCTCATGGCGGTGTTCGCACTGGCCGCCGTCGCAGTGGGTGGGATCGCCTGGTTCTCATCGGCCGCACCCGACGTCGTCTCCCTCTGGGCCCGGCGGATGGTCTTGATGTCGCCGGAACGCTGGCCGCGCGATACGAGGCTTACCGTCGAAGGTTTCCCCGACGGTGTGCGACGGGTCGCCCGAGGAAGCGACGTCGACATAGTGGTGAAAGCCGATGGATCCGGAAGGGTGCCCGAGTCGGTCGAGCTGCGGTCGCGCTCCGCGCAGGAGTCGAACACCGACAGGATGGGGCGTCGCGGCGGCCTCGTCGATGGACAGCAGGCCTTCGGTCACCTCCTGGTGGACGTGCGACGGGATCTCGAGTTGTCGATCCGCGGCGGCGACGACCGTATCGAAGGCCTCAGGCTCGCCGTGGTGGATCCACCAGGGGTCGCGTCACTCGAGATCGCGTACACGCCGCCTGCCTACCTCGGGTCGCAGGAGAGGTCGCTGCGGCCCGCGGGGCTCGTGGAACTTCCGCGAGGCTCGACCGTTCGGATCGTCGTCACGCCCGACAAGTCACTTTCCCAAGCCACGATCCGAGGTCGTTGGACCCCGCCGGCGGCAGTGGCTTCCGGGGTTCGCGACGCCATCGCCAACGCTTCGGAACAAGCCGAGAAGATCCTCGCGTCGATCGGGGCGGATGGCGAGCCTCGTCCGAAGGATGCCCGACACATCGGGGCCACCCTCGACGCCCTCGAGGGGACATGGACCGTCATGATCGACATGACCGATGGCGCCGGTGTCGCCACGCCGCGTCCCACGACGTTCCGCATCGTCGCGATGGACGATGCACCGCCCCAATTGGTCGTGTCACTCATGGGCATATCGAGCGTCGTCACTCCGAGAGCCCGCGTGCCCGTCATCGGCACCATCCGGGACGATCACGGCCTGGCGTCAGCGGCGACCATCGTGCGTCGAGGTCGGGTGGACGGCTCTGGTGACGCAGGCCGGGCGGACGAGGCCCCGTCCTCGTCGCCTGCAGCCGTTCGATCCCCGAGTGACGACCTTGCCTTTCCGATCCGGCGACTTGCCGTGGACAGTCCGCTCCTCGAACTTCCGGAAGCGGCTCCCGAGTCGGTGGATCTCGAGCCCCTGCGGCTCGAACCAGGCGGCGTCGTGATGATCGAGGTGATGGCCTCGGATGGCTGTGCGTTGGCAGGAGGAGCCAACGTCGTGCGGAGCGATGCATGGACCCTGGAGGTCGTATCTCCGGAACGGCTGTCGTCCATGCTCGAAGCGAGGGAACTCGTTCTGCGCAGACGCTTCGAGAATGTCGTCGACGAATTCACCGCGGCGCGGGAGCAACTGATCGCTTCAGGAAGGGGCGACGCGACCAGCCGGCCGGAACCCGACCAAGATGACGAAGTGGCCGGCGACCAACCGAACGCCGACGCGGTCAGGCGGCTTGGAGACGCCTCGGATCGATGCCGGGGAGAGACGTCCGAAATCGCGAGGGCATTCCTCGAGATCAGACGGGAATTCGACAACAACAGGTTGCTCTCGGACGAACTCGACACCCGCCTGTTTGCCCAAATCGCCGGACCGCTCTCCGAGATTGCCGATGGAGAGTTGCCCCTGCTGGCGGCCGCCTGCCGACGTGTCCGGGCCACGTCATCGCCCCCAGCCGACATGGTCGACCAACTGGATGCTCCATCCGCCGCCGTCCTCGCCCGCCTGCGGGAGGTTCTCGATAGAATGCTGGAGTTGGAGACGTTCAACGAAGTCGTCGAAATCCTGCGGTCGGCGATCCGATCGCAGGAGGGCCTCCGAGAGGAAACCATCCGTCGTCAAAAGGAGCGGGCGCGATCAGTGCTCGAAGGAGAGTGACGGATTCAACTCGATCGTCGTCCGCGACGCCGCGTGTGTTCCGGTGTGGCTCCGTCCGCTCGTTGACGTTCGGCATGCTGCTCGTGGCGGCCCTATTGCACCGGTCGCCGACCCCCGCCCGGGGGCTCGATGCTGACGCCGCCCCTTCCGCCATCCCGACGGCGGCTGACGGACCGACTCTGGCGGGTCGGCAGGAGGAGCTGTCCGGGCGTTTTCGCGAACTCGAGCGTTCCCTCCTCCGGCTCGCGGATGTTCTCGCGTCCTCCGACCCACGTCGATCCGCTCTGCTTCGAAGAGCCTTCGAGCAGGCGTCCGAACTCGACATCGACTCGAAGCTCTCCTCGATCGTGGGGATGCTCGAAGAAGGCCAACTGCTGAAGGCTGGTTCGGCTCAGGCAGGTGTGCTCGAGCAGATGAAGATGCTGCTGGAGTTGCTCGAAGCCGGCGATGCTGACAGGCAGGCATCGAACACCAAGGAAGAGGTCAAGCGATTCCTGGCCCGATTGTCGAAGGCGATCGCCAAGCAGCGAGAGATCGAGGGGGCGACCGAGGCCGGGGATCGCACCGATTCGCTCTCGGAAAACCAGCAGCGGCTTGGCGATGAGGCGGAGGCGATCGGCGAAGAACTCGGCGCGTTCGCCAGACGCATGGATGAACGGGGGGGACGAAGCGCCTCGCCCCGACCGGCTGATGCGGCCGAACCAGAGAAGGATCCCGGTAACAAAGATCCCGAGCGAGAAGGCCCAGCAAAAAAATCCGATCCATCCGACCGTCCACAGGGTGGGGATGCTCCGAAATCGGCTCAGGCGGACCCCGCGGGTGATGGCTCGACCGAAGACTCCGAGGGCACTCCGTCTGGGGAGTCGGGTGATGCGGAGGGCAGCTCCGAAGGTTCACCGTCTGCCAGCCCATCGGAGCCCCAGGGAGACGACGAGGCCAGCCGGGCTTCGAGAACGCGAAATCGTGTCTCCGCGGCGAAAGCCCGCATGGACGCGGCCCGAAAGCGGCTCGATCATGCCGATCGCCGTGGCGCACGTGAACAACAGCAAAAGGCCATCGAGGAACTCGAGACGGCCCGGGCGGAACTCGAGGAGATTCTGCGGCAGGTTCGGGAAGAGGAAGTGGAGAAACTGCTGACGCAACTCGAGACCAGATTGCGAGGCATGCTCCGCACGGAGAGGGGAATCCTCGCGGGGTGTGAAAAACTTGGGGGTCAATCGTCGTTGTCGGATCCCACGCCGGCCCAGGTGCGCGAGCGGGAACTCGAGGCGGCCCGGCTCGCGAGGGAGCAGGCGGGGGTGGCCACGGAGGCCAGCCGCGCCCTCGCGCTTGTGCGGGATGACGGATCGGCCGTCGCGATCCCCGAAGCCCTCGAGCAGGTGCGGGCCGACTGTGCTCAGGCTGCGGCGAGACTGGAGCGTGCCGACGTCGGGAGCATCACGCGTGGTGTCGTACAGGATG
>JBJTBB010000289.1:0-18664 GCA_046091125.1 Planctomycetaceae bacterium | reverse complement strand
GACTTCTTGAGAATGCGAGCCTGAATGGGACGAAAGCCAACGGCGCACGTCCGCCAGCGATGCGTCGCGATCGCGGATGCGATGGACACGCCAAGGATCGCCATCCCGAGGACGGCATGACCAGTGATCGTGATGGCGGAGGCGAGGGATCGCGCGACAAGCGGCTGCGAGAGACGCCAAGCATCGGGCAGCAGTGCCGAAGGCACCCCGTACTTCACCACCCACGTCCCGAGACCGAGGCCAAAGTGGCAGACGACGAGCCCGAGGACTAAGCCAGCCCATCGCAAGCCGACACGACTCCGCTGCCGCCAGGCGATCGACGCAGCCGCGATCGACAAGGCTAGAACGACAAAACCGAGCACAATGTGCGTGCCGACGAGGGCGTGGAAAGTGCCCGGGGGCACGCTCGGATCGAGGTGTCGCAGCTGCGCCCCAGCCACCAGTTGGGCATAGGATGCAACCGGAAGGATGGTGGAAGCGTCAACGGCGATGCGGGAAGCTGAACGGTCCAGGGTCACATCACGGGACAGCACGGCGATCGCGACGGCGACGGCGAAGAACAGCGGGCCGGTGCAGGCGTGAACCTTCGCGATCGTGGTGTCATCGAGAAGAACGCGTGCCCCACCAAGGATCCCCTGCACGAGTACCAGTCCGACCGCCGCCACCGCGAGCCAGCGAAGCGTCGTGCCCACTGGCCACGACCACATGCACACAGCGAGCGCAAGCGTTGCCAGGCCAGTGACCGCCCCGAGCAAACGGTGCCCATGCTCGAGGAAAAGATCCCACGGGCCGCCCAGCCATTCCGACATCGGAAACAGAAACATGTTGTGACCATACGTGGCGGGCCAGTCGGGAACGGCCATCGCGGCGTCGTAGGTGGTCACGAGGGCGCCGAACCCCAGGAGCGTCGCAGTTATAGCCACGAGCAAGCAGGCCGCGATGTGGGGCCAATTCCAGCCACTCACACCTCGCGCGGACAGCCCGGATGATCCCCGCTCCGAATCGTCGACACGATCAACGTGCATCCGCCGATCGCGCGGTCCCGGATTGTTCGACGGGATCCCGTCCGGGAAGGAAGTCGACGATTGGGTGAAAGAATTCACGATGGCATTCCGCCGACGGAAGGCGCGGCCGCCGTCAGCCAGTGGGGGCGGGGACGTTTGGTCAATGGGCCGATGCGAACGACGCTGCCGTGGCATTCGGCGGATCAGTCTGCATCAGATGGTCCTTCTCCATTCCGGGGACGGAATACTCATATGGTCCGCGGTAAACGATCGGCTGAAAATCGAAGTTGCCGTGACCAGGCGGGCTTGGGGCCGTCCACTCGAGCGTGTTGGCGTTCCACGGATTTCTGCCCGCCACGGGCCCTCGGAACATGCTGTAGATGAAGTTCGCTGCGAAGATCACCTGGGAGGCCACCATGCCGATCGCACACCACGTCATGAACGCATTCATGGGTTGGAGGTGATGGAATGTTTCGTAATGGTAGGCGTCTGCCAAGCGTCGCGGGAAGCCAACCGCACCCAGGATGTGCATCGTGAAGAACGTCCCATTGAGAAAGATGAACGTCAGGAAGAAGTGCACTTTTCCCCAGAATTCATTCATCGTCCGTCCGAACATTTTCGGAAACCAGTAGTAGATCCCGGCCCAGACCCCCATCGCCGTTCCCGCGAAGAGAACGTAATGGAAGTGGGCGACGATGAAATAGGTGTCATGGATGAAGATGTCGACCGGCGTAGCCGCCATGAAGATCCCTGACAGGCCGCCGATGATGAACATCGAAACGAACGACATCGCAAACAACATCGCCGTCGTGAACTGGATCCGCCCTCCCCAGAGCGTGCCGAGCCAGTTGAACGTCTTCACCGCGCTCGGAAGCGCGATCATCATCGTCGACACCATGAACGTGATGCCAAGGGCGGGGTTCATGCCTGACATGAACATGTGGTGCCCCCAGACGATGAACCCCAGGCCAGCGATGCCGGCGATGGAATAGACCATCGGCCGATAGCCGAACAACGGCTTACGGGCAAAGCAGGTCATGATGTCACTCACCATGCCCATCGCCGGCAGAATCATGATGTAGACGGCCGGATGGCTGTAGAACCAGAAGAGATGCTGCCACAGCAACGGCTGGCCGCCGCCGGTGCCGTTCATCGAGTTGTTGATGATATTGCCTTCCGGTGAAAAAAATCCCGTCCCGAGCATGCGGTCGGTGAGTTGCATGAACCCTGCGGCCGTGAGCACCGGAAGGGCGAAGGCCTGCAGGACGGCCGTGATGAACATGGCCCAGATGGTCATCGGCAGGCGAAACATCGTCATCCCAGGGGCGCGCATGAGAATGATCGTTGTCATGTAATTGACGCTGCCGAGCATCGAGGACACGCCGACGAATGTCAGGCCGACGAGCCACAGCGTCTGACCCAGGCCGCTGCCAGGACTCGCAGCTTCGTTGGTCGTAAGAGGCGGATAGCTGGTCCATCCACTCGATGCGCCACCACCCTCTACGAAAAAACTCGCACCGAACGCGATGAAGGCGGGCCACATGAACCAGTACGACAGCATGTTCAGCGTCGGAAAGGCCATGTCGTCGGCGCCGATCATCAGCGGGATCAGAAAATTGCCAAATGCACCTGCGAGGATCGGAATGATTACGAGAAAGATCATCACGGTGGCATGCATCGTGAAGAGCATCGTGTAGAACTCGGGCGACATCTGGCCACCTTCTTGGGCGAACAACTTGCCCAGAACGGGAACGTCCGTCCACGGCCACGCGACCTGCCACCGCACCGCCAGCGCGAGCAGACCTCCGATCAGGAACCACAGCAATGTGGAAAACAGGAACTGCAGTCCGATGACCTTGTGATCCTTGGAAAACACGTATGTCGACAGAAACGTCGACAACTTGCTCGGCTCTGGCTGTGTCGACGGGCGTACGGACGTTTCGACGGGGGCGACGGTCGTGCTCATGGCGATCTCCTTGGACGTTCTCCGGCCACGTCGGGCTTGCTCAGTCGACGCGCGAGGCGGCTTCCGAGACGGATTCGGGTTGAGTCGCTTCCTGGGCGGCATATTGCCGTTCAAGCCATGCCTCGAAATCCTTCCGGGACTCGAGCGTCAGGCGACCCTTCATTTTGTAATGTCCCCAGCAGCAGAGTTCGGCACAGACGAGGTCGTATTCACCCGTCTCGGTGCCCTTGAACCAGACCGGGATCTTCATGCCCGGAACCGCATCCTGCTTGATCCGCAGGTTGGGCAGAAAGAAGCTGTGCAACACGTCCATGCTCTTGAGCTGAATGAGCACGTCTTCGTCGATCGGCAGATGCAGGTCATTCACGAGATGGAGGTCGTCCGGGGTCCCCAATTCGCCGTCACGTCCCGGATATCGCAGCCGCCATTCAAATTGCCGGGCGACCACTTCGACGGTCGGGGCGATCACGGGACGACGCATCTTCACGTCTGCCCAGGCATTCATTTGATAGATGGCGAGGAACAGCAGCGTAACCGCAGGCAGGATCGTCCAGATGACCTCAACCACATGGCTGCCATGGATATAGGTTGCTTTCTCAGAACCCCGATTGGCGACGTCGTACTTCCAGATAAACCAAAAGAGTACCGTTTCCGTCGCGATGAAGACGACGCCCGTCAGAGCGAGGATGAAATAAAACAGGGAATCCACATCCTTACCGTGCACCGACACATCCTTCGGAAGCCAGACATCGATAAACGGAGCGACCGCGAAGACGTCGACACCGAAAACTGTAACCGCGAGAAACAGAAGCCCACAGAAGATGCCCGCGGCGCGTCTCATCGATCACCTCCCATCGAAGACGTTCTGATCGGATTCGACTGCCGAGCTCCAGCCGCATCCGCGAGTCGCCCGCGCGACTCGGACGGCAAGCCTCCCCTACTCGCAGAAGGGCTCCCGCCAGTCGCAGGGGGAGACATCGTCACAGAGCGGTCGGCACCGAGCTCGCCACCAAACGCGTACGGCAGCGATCGCACGTAGTTCACGATGTGCCAAATGTCCTCCGGAGCGACCGTTCCCTTGGCTGCGGGCATGGGAGCCCCGTTGATGCCTGCATGAATCCGGTAATAAAGGTCCAGTGGACGCCGACCACCTCGGTACACGCCTTGTCGCAGGTTTCTCGGAGGGATCGTCCGAGGTTCCAGGGCATCGCCGGCGAGGACCCTCCACCGCATCCCGTCCGACATCGCGGCGGTTGAAGCGTCTGATGAAGTTTGCTGCGCGTCCGCCAATTCCTGTCGGAAGGTGACGATCGCCTTGTTCCAATCGTCATAGTCATTGGCCTGCCCATCACCGAGGGCCGTGACTCCATGACACTTGACGCAGTTGGCCTTGTCTCCGTGAAAGAGTTCCTTGCCCTTCGCGATCGAGGCGACGATGTCGATGTCGGCAGGCATCTCCGGGACGGCGATCATCGCCTCGGCGGCGGCCGACCACTTCTCGGCGATGGGGGCCATCATTTCGTCGACGATAACATTCCGCGTCTCCGAAAGTTTCCCGGCATCGTCATCATCGAGCTCGAAAAAATACCGCATCAGCGCGAGCTCGGTCTCGCCGCGAATGCTGAGGTACTTGACGTATTCAACGAGCGCGTCGACCTTCGCCTGCCCGAGCAGTGCGAATGACGGCATCGAAGTGCCCGGGATTCCGTTGTGCAGGATCCGCGAAAGATCAGCGACAGTCGGCTTGTCAGCTCGCTCGGTGCTCTTGAACTTGAAGATTCCCGGTCGGTAGTCACGCGGATACGGATTGAGGAAGGCTGCGGTCGCCCCCAGGCCATCACCCGTGATGCCGTGGCAGTGGACGCAGTGCTCGCGATAGAGACCATTTTTTCGACCCACGATGTCGCTGCGCACCGGACCGGCGGCGAGTCGAATCTTGGCGATATCGAGGCCCGTTTCCGGCAGGACGTGGGGGTCGTCTGGGGTGCCGAACATCGCTTCGAGAATCGTCGCGACCTGCAGCTGCTGGCGAGGCTCCAGTCGTTGCTTGGCGGCCTCGACCATGTTGAGGCGGAAGGACGCAGGAGACGTTTGCCCGCAACCCGACGCAACGAACACGACGACGAACGCCAAGGGGAGAAATCGGTTGTGCATGGGAGAATTGACCGAGAAGCGCCGGTGTAGTGGCCGATGCGACGAGAGACCGAATGCCGGACCCGGTCCATCGATCCGGCCATCGGCTTGACGCAGGTGAGCGTCAGCCGAAGAGACAATCGAGAGGCCAAAAAAGTTCATAAACGTTTGTTTCACGACATCAACCTCCGATGGCGGACGCGGAAACTTCGAGCGTGCCTAGATCGCGTTGTTCATCCGCCTGAAGTTCCACCTGAAACCGCCCTTTCGCGGTCCACTTCAGGGACGGAACATCCAAACCCAGGGCCCCTCCGGCCCCTACCGAACGCTCGTGCCACGCTTGGAACTCTATTTTCTCCCCGGCCGGAAGATCGGGAATTGAAAACGAACCGTCGGCACCGCTGACGGCTACGTAGCCGTCTTTCCTGAAGATGACATAGGCCTTCATCCAGGGATGAATGTTGCAGGTGACCATCGAGGGAAGGCCCATCTCAGCCGAGGGCATGTACGTTGTGCTCGCTCCGGCCGGGATCAGCTGATTGAAAGCCGATCCGGAAATGTTCGTATTGTGACCAATGGGGTCGCTGTTCTTGACCTCGATCGGACGCCCCACCCGCGCGGCAAAAACGGGCATGAGAAACTCACACTGCTTCTGGTCGAAGACGAGCGGCTCGGAGGGAGGCGATGCATCCTTCACTCGCGAGACTTTTCGGGCGAACACGACGACTCCTGCAAGGCTTTTGCTCGAAGGGTCAACCTGCAACGAACGGTCGAAGAGCCGTAAACCGTCCTTGCCACACACCTCGAGATCCTTGTCGACGACGAGCTGTTTCGGGTCCCCCGGAACTCCGGCAAAGACGAACCGACCAGAAATGGAACCCCAACCCGTTCCCGTCGAAACCGCAGCACTGCCACCCTCGGACGGCCCTCCGGCCGTAGCAAGCGACGCCCGAAGAACCTCCGCCGCGTGCGAGTCGGCAGAGGGCGCGCTGACCCGCCCTCCCCCACAGCCGGCACCAGCGGCGATCACCGCGGCCACGACGAAAGGCATCGTCAACGGCGACCATGCGAGCGAAGCGGAGGGCCGATCCATGTCTGAACATGCGGCACGAGTCGGAAACGAACGAGGATCGGCGATGGCAGTCATGAATGCCTCACTTGCTGAAGGCACTGGCATCCAGGACCCACTCGCCGAGATCGTTGTCGCCAGATTTGACGACGATCTTTTTCCTGCCCTTCGAAATCTTTTCGCTTTTTCCGGAAACCTTGGCCTCTGAGATGTATCCGGCCTTTTCGTGCCAAAACTGTAGCTCCCCCTCGCCGGCTGGCATGTTTGCGATCTCGAAACTTCCATCAGGCTTCGAGACGGCACAATAAGGATTGTCCCGAATCACGACCCACGCTTTCATCCAAGGATGAATGTTGCAGGTCACCTGGGCCGGCACGGCTTCGTCGGCAGTGAACGTGATCTTCGAATCCCCTCCAGCCGCGATCAGGTTGTTGGAAGCTGCATTCTTCAGCGTCTGAACGTTGCTGTTGTGGCCGATCGAATCCGAATTCTTGATGACGAGCGGCTGACCGACCTGGACGAACGCAACGTGCGGCTCGAAACGGCAATCCTTGTTGTCGAGAATCACCGGCGTGGAACCCGAGCCGGCAAGGTCGGGATGCACCTTCACCTTCTTATCCCTCAAGAAGACGACCACATTGGCTATCCCCTTGTCGCCGCCGACCACGAGTTCCTCCGCGACGAGTTTGTGCTTGCCGCACACTTCGACATCCTTGTCAGCCTTGAGCGCCGAAGCTTCGGGAGGATTTCCTCCAAAAACAAACCGACCCTTGACGGTACCCCAGTCGTCCCCCGACGCGACGCTCGAGACCGAGATCGCGGTCAGTCCGGCGAGGATAAGACTCGAAACCATTCGGGACGTCGATGCGGTCATTGCTTGGACTCCAGCGGCGGGTTGAGGCGGGTTTGCGTAGCACTCGAGAAGGCGGTTGACTGAATGCCCGCGGCAGGTGGCCTGTTCGCAGGAGGCGTCACTCTGGCACTCGGATTCGAATCATTCGGTTTCGAAGAAGTCGTCGGCCGCTGACGACCGCTGGAACCGGGAGAAGCGTCGGACGGTGCATCTGATAGAACCGCAGCGGCAGCGGGCCCGGGCTGCTGCTTGATGAACGCCTCGACCGAGAATCGGTCTTTTGCGAACCGATCGAAATGCATGAGAAGATCCGTGAGGGCGTCGACCTGCTCTTCGCTCGATCCGGCATACAGGTTTTGACTGACCGGCTGATTGACAGGAATGTTGACGGGCATGCCCGTGTACGGCAGATAACGTTTCGGGTTCGCGATCCAACCTCGGATGTAGTCCGGACGAAGCCGCTCGTGCACCGTTGAGAGTTGAGGTGCGAGTGCCTTCGGATTGCCCGGGGGCGCGTAATCACCGACGAGGTGGCATTTCACGCAGTAGTTCCCGTTGGTGACGATTTTCAAGGCGTCCCCTAGATGCCCAGGATGTGCCGCCTCCACTGCGGCCAGGGAAGACTGCTGGTACCGCGGGTCGTAGTCGTACGGATACTCGGCGTCGTCGACCGACGCGAAGTAGTCGACCAGTTTCGCTGATTCGTCGGAACCAAAGTGAAACCGCGGCATCCTTAAAACGGCAGCCGGACGAATGGGATGCGGATTGAGCAGAAACTTGTGCAGCCACCCTGTCTGAACCTTTCTGCCCTCGCCAACCAGCGGGGGAGGAAGCCATCCCCAGGCGTCATCCGCCTTGACATTGGGATTGATCTTCTTCTCATCTGCGATGACGACGGGAAATAAAAGCCGAGCCAGGTCGCCGCCGCGAGGCGGGAATCGCTGGCCAGCCTGCAGGGCGTCGTCGGGCACGATGAGATTCGGCCCACCCACACCTCTCGCCGCACCATCGACGAGGACGTCTTCAAATAGCATGAATGGATGATGCACCGCGCTTTCGGTGTCATTCTCCTCGAGAGGCACGCCCTCCTCGTCGACCTTCATGGGACGACCCGTCGCAGGGTCGATGACCGGCATTCCACGCAGGCTCGAAGACCTGCGGCCTTGTCGATCGAGCACCAACGAACGAGCAACTGCCTGCTGCGGGAAGTGCGGCGACAGGAATGGATAGTCGGTCGAATCGACGGGTTCCCCCATCGACTCCGGGCGGTACCGCACGTCCCAGCGATCCATCTCGAGCACATGGCACCCGCCGCAGTTGTAGCGTTCGGCGACGACCAGGCCGTCGAGGCGAGATTGCTCTCTAGGCCCGGGAGTATGGACGAACTGGGGTGACGGAGGCTCCGCGACCAGCCCCAGGACAAACGTCATCACAGCTTCCCGCTGGGCGTCGTCGAACGGGAACTGCGGCATCCGGTAACGCTCGTTGTAGGACTTGTTTTCTGCCTTCTTGAAGTCGTAACTCCTGGGAGCACGGAGCTTCTGCCAGAGAACACCCTGACGGTCGTGGGCGAGCAATCGTTCAACGAAGTACCCCGTATCCGGGGCGAGCGACGCAACATCGACGTGCGGCTCATCGGTCATGGCGTACGCGAGATCGGACGCGACGGCCGGATCCAGGTCCTCCGAGGAGGGCTCGTGATCGACCTGCGTTGGCGCATGATCGGCGAAACCATGCCCGCCAGCGGCACCGTGTGCGTTTCCGTGCCCAGCGGCACCGTGTGCGTTTCCGTGCAACGAGTGCATGACGAAGTGAGAAACCTGCTCGAAGGCGATCTTCGAGGACTCTTTCCGTCCCCAGTCCGCCAACGCTGCTCCGGCAGGCTTCGCATCTTCGAATCCCGGAATATCGTGGCACGAGTAGCAGGCCAGCTTCGCAAGCGTCTTCTTGCCAACGTACTCGAGCAACTTGGCGTCACCTTCCTGTCCGCTCGGGAGTCCGAGAAGCATCCGCTCGTCTCCCTTGATGGAACCCAGCGATTCTGGCAGACCCTCCGTTGCATACGCCTCCGCCTTGACGGCCGGGAAGCGGTCTTTGAGGTACATCACGACCAGTTCCTGGAGCGCCGCCCGCTCGTCCGCCGACAGCGCACCTGCCGAGACAACCGGGAACGGACGAGATCCGTCGAGCGTGTCGATTCTCCAGTCGCGGTCCGGCCTCCAATCCTGCGTGGACTGCATCAGATAGGCGGTGGCATCAGCAGCCGGATCGGCAAGACTGCCGTCGGGCAGCTTGACTGGCTCGAGCAGGAGGTTCGGCATCAAGGTCTTCGGATGGTGCCGCGAGGGCTCACGCAGCCAACTGTAAAGCCAAGCGCCCCCATTTGGGTTCGCCGCGAATTTCGCACCCACACGAGAAAGATCTGGCCCATGGCGGTTTGCGGCCAGAGGGAAGTCGGCGTGCTGATGGCACGCCAGACAGCCGCGAACCTCGACCACCTTCTTCCCCCGCTCTGCGTCGGGAGGAAGAACTCCTTCAAAAGGCTTCACGTATTCGAACGGCTGACTCGCCGCGTCGAGATAGGCGATCATCGAACGGATTTCGACGGGCTCGTACCGCTGACTCTCGGCGAGACCCTTGCCCGACAGATGCTCCCAAAGTCCGAAGAAGCGCGGCATCTTCGTCGACGGGCGGAAGTCACGGGGATTCCGAAGCCACGCGTAAAGCCATTCGAAACCATCCGCCCCTCGGCCAAACTTGTCACTCAGATGCCGCAGCGATGGACCGACTTTGGAAAGGTTTCCAGGTGTTTCGGGCTCCTTCAAAAGGACGGCAAGCTCATGGGTCCTCGGAGAAAGGACCGGATCCTCGCCAGTAGCATCCCTGTCGATCATTTCGCGGAGATCGTCCCTCGCTCGCTTTCCATCGGGGGACGCCGCCACCTCTCTGGCATTTCGGGCGAGCTCGGACAGGACTTGTCCACCATCGGCGATCCGCTTGCCCGCGAGGGCAGGGTCCGAAAGAACGGCTTGCGCCACCTCGTGATAGTTCGGGGTGAGACGCATGTCCGGGCCTATCCGCTTGTCGGGGCCGGCATAACCGTTGATTTCGTGGCATCCATAGCATCCGTACTGCCGGATCGTGTGATAGCCCTCGACGAGCTTCTCGGCAGGCGGCTCCGGGAACCGTTCACTCGGCTCGAGGTCGACAACCTGATGATGACACTTCAAACAGCTCGACTGCTCGAATCGCTCCGAAAGCATCGGAAAGATCCAGTGATGGTTGTCGAACCATCCGTGCTCGTCGTGCCACGCGAGGCCTTCCTTGGGACTGTTGGGCGTATGGGATGCCCACTTGAACGAGGTCGCACTCCCCTGCCCTTCATGGCAGATCGTGCAGCCGAACGTCTGCATCGGATGTGGACTGGTCGAGCCGACGAAAAGATCGAGACGAGGATGCGATGCGTACGGCTGCGGCACCCCCCTCCGGATGCCGATCGACAGCGATCGGGCGGGGGCGTCACCGTCGACAGGGGCGGCCCGAACTCCGTCGAGCAGTGACTCCGCCGCAACCCTCCTGGACAGGGTGCGGACGCCATCCACCGCCGAGATGACGTCGCCAACCCGGAGCCCCGACTTGGCGGCGAGCCCCTGGGGTACGACGACGTTGATCGTCGGATCGTCGCTCGCGAAAAGACCGCGCGGGGCCAGCCTCAGGCCGAACAGGTCCTCGAGCTGGTCGTTTCCATCGTCCTTGAGTTCGGCATAGGACTCGACTTCGTCTTTGGAAAGACGGGGAGTGGCAAGGGACAGGGTCAGACCCTCGAGGTCGCAGTAGAGCTGCTGCGACGGGGCCCCCGGCGCAGCCTTGTCGATGCCTTTGTGGCAGGTGACGCAGCGATCGAATCTCGCCACATCACGGAAATTGTTGTTGAGCGTCAGCTTTGGCAGCCAGATCTGATCGATCCGCAGCGGACCGTTGAACGCATCGAGAACGGGAAGCTCGAGGATGGTTTTCCCGAGGTTCGGAGCTCTGTCCTGAAGTGATTTGGCCAGCATTGCCAATTGCTGACGATGATCGGCCACTGCCTTCTCAGCCTCATCCTCGGGACGGGTGAAACCACGAAGAAGCTCCTCCAGGCGTTTTCTGTGCGAATTCGAAGCCTGATTGGCCAGCGTCGCCGAGGACACTTCTGATCGCTTCGCATCGGCGATGCCGAGCAGCGCGTCGAGCGTCGAGGAGGGAGCTTCGTCGGCCACGGCGAGTTCGTAATCAGCTCGTGCTTTGTCGAGCTCGGCCTTGCGAAGCTTGAGCGTGCCCGCGAGCAGATCCTCCCGGAACTTCGTTCGCGAGACGATGTCTCTCATTCTCGCGAACAGATCGCCACGCAGCACCAGGCGCTCGGAAGGATCCGCCTGAGTTGCCAGGCGATCGGCGTCGAGCTGGACGAGATCGGCCGCCTCTTTATCCTCCGGTGACGTTCGAACCTCCTCGAGAAACGCGGCGAGCATTCCAGCGTCCAGGGGGGCCGACCTCTCGGCCGCCAAGGCCTCCTCGAGTCGCTTGAGCGTGTTCTCGAAGTCCCGCGAGTCCTGCTCGGCGACTTTCGCCGCTGCCGACCATGTCTCGAGGTCGCGGAATCCCCGCTGGTAGACCTTCCATGGACGGGAGTGGTCGGCGGCAAGCATGGCGACCGTGGTCACCAAAAGCAGAATGGACGACACGCCGAAAACGACGTGCAGCGCCTTCATGTCGCGCCATGTCTGTTCGGTTGCGGGCATGATTTCCTCTCCCGGCGGTCCATCAGACCGTCAGAAGTTCAGGGACAACTCCGGAATGCTGATGATGTATTTCAAATTGACCGTCCAACGCAGGATCATCTTCAGGGGAAGTGTGAGCATGAGCAGCATGAGATTCATCATCAGCATGTAGCGGATGAGGCCCATCTTCTGGAAAAAACCTCGAAAAATCGTGACGGCGAGCAGCGGGGGCAGAAGCACGAGATAGGCCCCAACGATCAACAACCCCGGCGCCTCGCGAAGCAGGATCGTCCCAACACGCGCATACCATGGTGCGTCTGCCGCGACCCTTGGCAAGGGTCGGTCGAGCAGGTTCACCCAAAACATCTGGGGGAGGTCGACGTTGTTGAGGACTTCCACCTTGTATGGACTCCAGTACTCGAACGGTCCAAAAAAGTTCCAATTCGGACCCCGCAGAAACGTCCCGAGAATGATCAACGTGATCCATAGTTCCAGAAAGCCGAACTGAAACGTCAGATAGCTGAATTTCCGTTCGGCAATGGAATAATAGCCATTCCCCTTCTTGTTGTAGTCGAGGTAGGGGATGGCCATGAGGCCGAAGATCACGAGGCTTGGCAGCACGACTCCCGCGTACCACGGATCGAAATAAACGAGCATTTCCTGAAGGCCGAGGAAGTACCACGGAGCCTTCGAAGGATTCGGCGTCTTGACGCTCGACGCAGGCTCTTCCAGCGGCGCCTGCAGGAGAATGGCCCAGGCGAGCAGGAATGCCGAGACGGCCACCATGCAGATCAATTCGGTGTAGACCAGATCAGGCCACACGAGCACCTTCTCGTCATTCACCTTTTCAACGGGCGGCTCTCCCTTGGCGATCCGATCGTCATTCACGACGGCCTGCTTCGTGGCCACCCACGTGAAGAAGGCGAGCAGGAAGACAAGCCCCACGATCGGGACGTTGTCCGGCTTGGTGACGATCGACGCGAAATTCGCGTCCGCCATCGAGAGCCCCATCAAGAGGAGGGCTGCATTGAAGATCGACCAGGCCACCATCGGCCGAACGAAAAATCTTCGGAAAACAAACAGCACCACGAGCAGCACCGTGGTGCCGACCGTGTAGAGCACCGGGCCAGAGAGCCGATTCACCAGATTCTTCGCGGCCGGTGGCAGTCCCGGAACGAAACGCTCCGACCCGGTCAGCGACAGGCTCGCCAGGATCATCATGACCGACGCGAACGTGGTCCAGACAACCGCCCAACCGGCCTTTCCCCCCCGCTGCCAGAGAAGGAATGCAGCTACGGCGTTCATCACCGCGATCGTCGCGTAGTAGCCCCCGAGAAAACCGGAGATGTCGCTGAGAAACTGCTCGCTTGAATGCATGGGACGTCGCGGAGGCGTCAGAGCGGACCGCTGATTCCTCCGTCCTTCCTCACCCGCCAGAAATGAATCGCCAATAACAATGCCACCGCGAGCGGGATCGCGATGCAGTGGAGGACATAGAACCGATTGAGCGTCTCTTCGCCGACGAAGCGCGCCCCAAGGAGACCGAACCGGGCGTCAGAACCATCCGTGATCATGTCGATGCCACCGATCGACAACAGCTGCTGCCCGGGCCCCTCGTACCCCAGGATCGGAGTCGCCCTGGCCATATTGGACCCGACCGTGATGGCCCAGATGGCCAACTGGTCCCACGGAAGCAGGTACCCCGTGAAGGACAACATGAGTGTCAACAGAAGGAGGATCACCCCGATGACCCAGTTGAATTCTCTCGGCGGCTTGTAGCTCCCCGTCAGGAACACACGGTACATGTGAAGCCATGTCGTGATGACCATGGCGTGGGCACCCCAACGGTGCAATTCCCGCAGGATCCCAAGGCTCGTGACGTCGCGAAGCGCCAGAATGTCGTTGTAGGCCCACTCCAGCGTGGGACGGTAATAAAACATCAGCAGCACGCCGGTGACCGTCTCGACGAGGAAGAGGAAGAAGGTCACTCCACCCATGCACCAGGTGAATGACAGGGCGATGCCCTGCTTCTTGATGGAGACCGGGTGCAGGTGCAGGAAAAAATTGGTCAGCATCACCACGATCCGATTCCGCCGGTCGAGCGGCATCGGATGACGGAAAATGCTTTTCCAAATCTGAGAATTACGAATCGTTTCGCCGATTGCCATCGGTCTGGCGACTCCAGTGAACGTGTACTGCTAAGGCCGGGAGGATACTGGTTGGATGACGCGATGGACTTGGGACATGGGTTCTCGAGAACGGACCATTCAACTCAAACGGTTACGAACGAGGCTTGGTCACCCCATTGCCCGAGTTCTTCCTGAAACGAACGACTCTTATCCACTTCCAACTGGCCGTCATCGGAGATTCTGATGGCATATCGCTCGAGAGGACGCGGCGCCGGGCCCTCGAAGTTGACGCCGTCCTTGTAGAAACCACTCCCGTGACAGGGACATTTGAATTTCTGCTCGGCCTCCAGCCAGTTCGGCGTGCACCCGAGGTGCGTGCAGACCGTCTTAAGGGCATAGATCTGCTGCTGCCCCTGAAATTCGCTGTTGACGACCCATACGCCGTACTGCGCCACGAATTTCGTCTCGACTTTCCCGGCCGGAAACCCCTCTTTGAACCCAACCTTGAATCTGCTCGGTGGCTCAGCCAGCACGTTGGGAAAGAAAAACCTGGCCAAACCCAGCGTGAACAAGCCTCCACTGATCGAAAGAGCCGTAAATCCAATCGACAGGAACGAACCCACTGCGAGTTGCAGAAACCCGCGGCGATCCTCTTCGGCGTCGTCTTTCTTGACCGCCGACTTCATCGGCTTTGCCGGCATGGGAGGCACCGCGAGCGGTGAAGCTTTCGCCGCGGGTGTGGCGGGAGCGTGTTTGGCCACCGTCGCCCCGGCCTTCGCCGCACCACTCCCGGTCAACCGCGTGCCGGGGGCGGCCTCGGACTTCGAAACAGGTCCGGGCTTGGCTCCACTCCTCGCCGCGGCAAGGATGCTTGCGGTGTCTCGCGGCATGGACGCGGCCGGTTTGTTGGGGCCGGACCCCTTGGACCCGACGGCCTTCGCCGACTCGGGCTTGGGAGCCGCCGCCTTGGTCATCGCTGCACGGGCTGGCTTCTCAGCCGGACTGCCGGATGGCTGATCGCCAGTGTTTTGGCCGGTCTTGGTGCGCGCCATCGCCAGAATGTCTTTGACACTTGGACGACCGGCGGCGCCGGGCTTCGGAACTGCAGGCGTCTTCGATGTTCCCTTCGAATCAGGAGGGGGAGCCGAGGGCGATCCCGATTGTTCAGCGACCACTTCCCCGGCATCGGGGGTGGCAGGCGAGGGCGGCGGCGAAGACGAAGAAGCTCCAGTCGAAGCCTGAGCGATCTTCTCAGCTCTTGCTGCTGCGAGGATATCCGCGACCGACATCTTCTTGCGATCTGCCATCGTTCAGGCAACGCCCCTCCGGAGATCCCGAAAATGCGCACACGCAACCCACGTCCGCGAGCCCAGCCCATTCCGGGCTGACTCCGCAGAGCCTCCACTGCCCCTCATGACGATTCGACCGCTGGAAAAACTCATTTTTCCCGGGCGTGAATGGGGTTCGTGATTTTTTTCACGATGTCTGTATGGTACCCGCTCGGCCCCGGGTGTCAATGTCCAGATGGCATCCGGGCCGCTCGTGTTCACCCCACTCATTCACCCATCCGTCCTCGTTCCAGAACGCCTCGTTCCAGAACGAATTTTTCGCGGCCCACAGCGCGTTTGGACGGGCGTCCTTGAATCCTTGCCGTGGAACGCGTCAGAATCCCTGCAATTCGTTGACTGCGGCAAGTGGGACGATTTCTTCAGCGAGGCAACAGGCCGAGTGACACGGTCAGACAGGGTTCTCATCGTGGGCGGCGGCGGCCGCGAACACGCAATTGCTTGGAAACTATCGCGTGACGGTGCGGAAGTGTTCGTGGCTCCCGGCAACGCCGGCACCGCCGCGGTGGCCACCAATGTCGATGTCGCAGCGTCCGACATTCCAGCACTCATAGCCGAGGCAAGGCGTCTTGGGATCGACCTCACGGTGGTCGGGCCTGAAGGACCTCTCGTCGCCGGCATCGTCGATGCCTTCGAGTCGGCATCCCTACGGATCTTCGGTCCCTCGGCGAAAGCCGCCGCGATCGAGGGGAGCAAGCGCTTCTGCAAGCAAATGCTCCACCGGGGGGACGTGCCCACGGCGATGTTCCAGGCATTCCGTTCGGCCTCGGCGGCGCGCGGGTTCGTCGAATCCCGCGAGGACGCACCGATGGTCGTGAAGGCCGACGGACTTGCGGCAGGCAAAGGCGTCTTCGTGTGCAACGGCCGGGAGGAGGCGTTGGCAGCGCTCGAATCCATCCAGGCTGATGACGCACTTGCCGCCGCCTGTCGCACAATCCTCATCGAGGAAAAGCTCGATGGCACCGAGGTGAGCGTGATGGCGATCACCGATGGCCGCGGCATCGTGGTGATGCCGGCGTTACAAGACCACAAGGCCGCCTGGGATGCCGATACGGGGCCCAACACCGGTGGCATGGGCGCCTATTGCCCGACGCCGTTTATCTCGCCCGAGCTCGAGGTTGAAATCGAAGAGCGGATCCTCGTCCCAACCATTCATGCGATGAAAAGGGCACGCGTTCCCTTCCAGGGCGTACTCTATGCGGGACTGATGCTGACCTCGCAGGGACCGAAGGTGCTCGAGTTCAACGCACGCTTCGGTGACCCTGAATGTCAGGCTCTGATGGTGCGTCTCGAATCGAGCCTCCTCGACCTTCTGGATGCGGCCGTCGACCGGCGTCTATCTTCGATGGCTCCACCCGTCTGGACGAATCGCGCGAGTGTGACCGTCGTCATGGCGAGCGAGGGCTATCCGGGGAACGTGACTCCCGGGCTTGCGATCCGGGGGCTGGAGGCCGCGGATGCCCTGACGGACGTCCACGTTTTTCATGCAGGCACGGCCCGTCGCGATGACTCGATCGTCACCACTGGAGGAAGGGTCTTGGGCGTGACCGGCCTGGGGGAGACCCTGCCGAAGGCGAAATTGATGGCCTACACCGGCGTCCGACAGATTCGATGGAAAGGGGCCTGGTGCCGCAAGGACATCGCCGACAAGGGCATCTTCCGCATTCGTGAACAGGTGGCCCAAGCGGACCATGACGGCCCGCCGACTGCGGCGGGCGTCGCGGAGGACGGATCCAGGTCATGATGCGGCTGCGCGCCGGAATCGTCGGGCTGGGAGCCCATTGGGAGGCTCGTTACCGCGCGGCACTGCGTGCCCTCGTAGATCGGTTCGAGATTCGCGCAGTCTGCGACGAGGTCTCGCATCGGGCCGCACGAGTCGCCATCGAGATGGGAGCCGTGGCGGTGGATGGCTTTCGCGCCCTCGCCTCGCGGGATGATGTCGACGTCGTTCTCTACCTCGCCGACCAGTGGGCTGGCCCCGCCCCGATCCTGGCGGCCTGTGATCACGGCAAGGCGGTGTACTCGGCGATTTCTTTCCCCGTCGATGCGATCGAGGGGGAGCTCCTGCGGTCGCGCGTCGACAAGTCGGGCATCGCTTTCATGGTCGAACTGCCCCGTCGGCATGCTCCCGCCACGCTGCGGCTGAAGGAACTCATCGCCACTCGGCTCGGTACACCACGCATGCTGTTTTGCCATCGGAGGGCGCCGATGGGTCGCACGGTGTCCTCGGCGCCGCCGCGGGATGCCGCGAGCGAGGCGAGGGACCTGATGGAACTGGTCGACTGGTGTCGCTACGTGGCAGGCTGTAATCCGACGAGCGTGGTGTCGATCCGCCACGCGGAGACGCCTTCCGGGGAGTTGGACGACTACCAGATGATGAGCCTCGACTTCACCGGCGAAGGGCGGCCAGGTGACGGTCCGATCGCCCAGGTGAGTTGTGGCTACTACATGCCGGAAAAATGGGACGAGGCCGTTGGATTTCGCCCACCTCCGGCGCTCCAGGTTGTCTGCACAGAGGGCATCGCCTTCGTGGATCTGCCGGCCGGGCTCGTATGGTTCGACTCGTTCGGCCGTCACCAGGAATCACTCGAGAGCGATCGACCAGTGGGGGAACACATGCTCGTCCAGTTTCACCGCACGGTGACGAGCCTCGTCCGATCGGTCCGCGGGCTCGACGAGGCACTCTTCGCGATGCGGGTCGTCGCAGCCGCGGGCGTCAGCCAGGCCGAGGGCCGTCGCGTCTGGCTCGATCCCGATGCCAGCGATCAATCGGTCGATCCGGATTGAACGATCGCGAGAGCGACTCCGCGAGATGTTGCTCACGGCAAACGTCTCGTCGTTACTGCGGGAAAAAGCCCGCGGTTCCTCGAGCGATCAGAGGGAAGCCACGACGAGATCTCCCACCTCGCGGGTACCGACCCCCATCCTGCCAGCAGCCTGACTCTTCATCTTCGTTCCAGTGACACTCGCCACCACCTGCTCGATCCGGGCCGCAGCGCGTGGCTGACCCGAGTGTTCGAGAAGCATGGCCATCGCCTGGATCGCGGCGATGGGGTTGATCTCGTTGCGGCCCGTGTATTTCGGAGCACTGCCACCCCTGGGCTCGAACATGCTCACCCCTCCGACATCGGGATTGAGGTTGCCTCCCGCTGCGACGCCCATGCCGCCCTGAAAAATGCCAGCGAGGTCGGTGATGATGTCGCCGAACATGTTGGTGGTCACGATCACATCGTAGGCGTCCGGGCTCTTCACCATCCAGTGTTTCAATATCGAACGCGAATCCCTCGAGGCGGGCGACCGCATCGAGCACCTTCATCGCCTCCGCCGTCACCTCCGGGCCGGTACCGTCACCGGGGATCGACACGATCGAAAGTCGGCCCGAGGCATGTTTCAAAGCAGTCGTG
>JBJTBB010000288.1:0-2653 GCA_046091125.1 Planctomycetaceae bacterium | reverse complement strand
GCCAAGACAAATCCGATCTGACGGATAGTGCCCTGAAGGACAGCACTAGCGGTAGCAAGGTTGCTACAACGGATGCAAGATCTGACGGAAGGGATGGTGTAGCACTGCCGGACAGCATGAAGGCGTTGGTGCACTGGGTGCCGTCGCCGATGATCTCGCGATCGGCACGGAGGGCGGTCACCTGGGCCGATTGGGCCGGGAGGAGTGTGGCGGCGCAGAGTCCGGCCACGAGGTGCAGGGAAGAGAATCGCATCCCGGAAAGGTGCAGCGGGATGTCCGATCTCCGATAGTAGGCGACAAGGCGCCATTTGACACCCAAACATTCGGACCCCACGATATCCCAGAGGCTCGAGCGGCACCTATCCTTCGTCGGGGAGGGGCACTGTGATGCGTATCCTGGGAGTCAGTCTGATGATCTTCCTTGCGTCAGTTCAGGTGGAGGGACAGACGCGGGGACTGACGCTCCAGCTCTCCTACACTACTGCCAAGAAAACACGTCGGTGATTAACACCGTGTTGCACCATGCAGCCTAGCGTCGTAGACTCTCGCAATACGATCTATCCCCACAGCGAACACCTACACACGGGACAAAAATGGGACGCCATCTGCTGATCGCTCTGGCATTCATCGTGTTTCAAGGATGCCAAGACAAATCCGATCTGACGGATAGTGCCCTGAAGGACAGCACTAGCGGTAGCAAGGTTGCTACAACGGATGCAAGATCTGACGGAAGGGATGGTGTAGCACTGACGGACAGCATGAAGGCGTTGGTGCGGAGCTTGACCTTCTGTACGATCGCTTACGAAGGATCAGATGCGATGGAAGGAAGTGCTACGCCGACACTTCAAAATGATGGTTCGATTGCCGGTCTTAATGGGTTACTAAACATCGCATCGGCAGTTGGGGCCGCAAGAATATACGGCGTCTCAAATGCGACTGATGGCTTCACATTCACCTTGAGATTTGATGACGGGAGCAACTTCCGCGGCACAATCAGCCATGCATATGGCAGTACGGCTATCAATGTCGATCTTGGCAAAGAATCACAATCGCTCCTCTGCCTTGATTCGCCTCCAGAGGAGGCCGAATGATCAACGATCACGATGATCTCAAAGCCAACAGATAGAGTGATTATCGTGGTGACGGCAACGCAGATCTGGGAGACCGACGGCTCCTTGTTGCGTCTTGCGCCCTGAGTGGCGTCCTGTCGTGCTCCGGCTCAACGGAGCCGACGGCGGTCGCATCGATTACCGTGACGGCCCGAACCTCTGGAAAGACCACGGGTACCCAGCGTCCGTTCCGTCGTGCCAAGGCGTTATACGCTCCGTCTTGGTAATTCTCCGCCACGATCTCATCGAAGCCATCCCCGTCCAGATCGTCGAATTTGAAGACACTCCACCCATACCGATCGGTGGGACCGTGAAGTGAATTGCCGTCATGCGAATCGGGAAAGAAGGCCTCGTCCATCTCGAAACGGCCTCCCTGATTGCGGAATACGGTCAGTCGTGAGGCGGAATAGATGGGGTCGTTGCTGCCGGGCGGTTTGCCACCACGCTGCGCCAATTCGACGAGATCGAGATCCCCATCCCCATCCACATCGATGATCTCGATATCCATGACCGCCTGATAGGTCGCCATCGGAAGGACGACCGTGCGATTGGCCGAACTGAAGGAGCCGCGATCGTTGTAGATGATCGTGGTCCCCGTGAACGGACCACGCACGACGATGTCATTCCACCCATCCCGATCGATATCCACGATCTCATAGACGAGAGGAGAGTGCGCCCCGAGCGAATAATCCATGCGACGGGAGAATCCGCCGCGCCCATCGCCGCGCCACAGGAAGGTCGCAGTGATGACGTCGACGTGGCCATCACCATCCAGATCCCCTGCGGCGCCATTGTGGAACCAATACCGATCCGGATTGGGGATGTCCCGCACATCAAACCGCCCATCCGTGCGCCCGATGAGCACGGTGAAGTTGCCGGTATAGTCGCCGGGGATGCTCTCATCGACCCCGAGGGCGATGAAATCGGCGATCCGGTCATTGTTCACATCGGTCTTGAGGATCTTGTGTGCGTTGAAGCCAGAGGTGCTACTGGTGAATGGCGTCGGTCCCGCTTGGGTGAACCGACGATCATCTCCGCTGTTGCGATACCAGCGCAACACACCAGTGCCGCCCTCTGGATGGAAGGTGACGAGGATATCCTGGAATCCGTCGCCATCGATATCGTGATACGCCTGTCCATTCCCGTAATATCCCTTGCGATCGAGCCGGTCATCGAAGCGTTGATGGTACGACTCCTCATTCCCCCACGTGAACGCGATCCCGGCCCGCTGGTTGCGGATCGATTCCTGATACAGCGGGAACACGCGCCTCGAATGACCCGGTGTCGTCGCAAGCTCTCGGCATGCCGTCGCCAGGAGGCCACACGATCCAATGGTCCCGATGAGGACGCACGTTCGAAAGACGGTCGAGCGCCTCACAGGTATAAGGGTGGGTTGGAAGAAGGGATATGACGGCGCATCAGTATCGACCCAGGTCAGACGCCGAACCCATCTTCCCTATGTAGCCGCTCCCCCGGACCTCGGCGAGCAGTCCGGCATCGGTCGTGCCCCAGAAGAGTTGATGATAGAGCAGCAGCATCTTCGG
>JBJTBB010000287.1:0-4199 GCA_046091125.1 Planctomycetaceae bacterium | reverse complement strand
GCCACGCACAGGTGGATCGTGATCGGCCATGAGCTCAAGCACGTGCGTCTCATCCAAAGTCACGGTCACGTGCATCGCCCAAGCCACCCGCAGTCGTTTCGGAGTGGACGTGGCCGCCGCGAGCCTCGCGGACAACCGCTCGGGCGTGGAAGGATCCAGTCGACCGGCCGCCGCCCGCTCGTGCAGCATTCGGCGCGCGTGCCGCACGAACCAGTCATTGTCGTGATCGAGCAATTCCACGAGCGCTGCATCATCGAGAGCCGCCAGGTCCGCAGGACCCTCCAACCGTCGGCTGTCCGCGCCGACAGCGGCCACCTTGAAGATCCTTCCCGTATCTCGGTCGTGGGCTTCCACCTCCCGCCGATGGCATTGATTGCGGTCGTACCAATCGATCACCACCACCTGACCGTCGGGCCCGTACTGGAGCGCGACGAATTGGGAACTCGTGTCATTGGCGAATAGAAAGTCGGGGTCGCCATCCCCCGCGTACCCGGACCCAGATGCCTCGAGTCGATCCACGTTGAGCCGCGCACCGTGAATGTTGTTCATGAACAACCGCCCGCGGTATCGCTCGGGCCACGCTCCGCCGAGATAGACCATCGCACCTGACTGCGCATGGCCGCCACCGACGAGGTCACTCTTTTCGCGATCGGCCTGGTTCCATTGCCCGCCCGTCCAGTGCCGATGCCTCGCGATCGTCTTGATGTCGTCGAACGTCCAAGGGTTGAAATGCTGACCGGCCTGTCGCTGGTAGCGGGCGTTCTGGATGACGTGATAGAGATGCGGGATGACGCAGGCGGTTTCAAAGGCGTCACCGACGTCGTTGAAATCGACGCCCCAGGGATTGCTCGTTCCCTCGGCGAACACTTCGAACGTGTGGCGGACTGGATGGTATCTCCAGATGCCGGCATTGAGTTTCACACGATCGCCGTCGGCGGTGCCGGGGGCTCCCACCGCCGAATGTGTGAACACTCCGTGACAACCGTAGAGCCATCCGTCAGGGCCCCAGGTGAAGGCGTTGAGCGTCTCGTGCGTGTCCTGGTAGCCCCAACCATCGAGCAGCACCTGCGGCTCCCCGTCGGGACGGTCATCGGCGTCCCGATCGGGATAAAACAGCAGCTGCGGAGCCGCTCCAACCCAGACACCGCCGAACCCCACCTCGAGCCCACTGACGAGGTTGAGTCCCTCGACGAACACCTTTCTTGAATCGAAGACGTCGTCGCCAGCGGTGGCTTCGAAGATCCGGATGCGGTCCCGTGCGACGTCGTCCGCAACGCGAATCGGTTAGGAAGAGGCCGCCGCCCCCCAGAGCCGGCCACGGTCGTCGAAGGCCATGGCGATCGGCTGGCGAACGTCGGGCTCGCTGGCCATGAGCTTCACCGTGAAGCCCGGAGGCACCGTCATGTGGGCCGCCGCCTCGGATGCGGCAAGTCCCTCCACCACGGGCCGACGGGGCCTCGGGGACGCGTCCGCGAAGGCCTGTTGGGACACGGCCTGTCGGGACTGGACATGAACGAAACTACCCTTTTTGTTCCCAACGACGATGTCGGGCAGGTCGTCACCCGAAACGTCTAGCACCTTCACCTCCACGCCCACGCCGGAGTCGTCATGGACCAGATGGGGCACGAATTCGGCCGTCGTCGTCGCTTGCGCGGGATCGCCGGTGCGAGCGCATCGGAACCAATAGACCACCGCCGGCGCCCCGGGCTCCGGATCCCCCTTGGGCCCATGGGCCCAGTGGCGCTTGCCGGTGACGATGTCGTCGAGGCCGTCGCCGTCGATGTCCGCGACGTCGATGGCGTGCAGCTGTGAGAACGCCACGCGGTAGGGACTGTCGGATGGCTTGTCGCCGATGATGAGCCGGCGTTCGAACGTACGTGCTCCGTCCGTTCCGATTCCCGCGCGATACCAGGCGAGCCCCCAGCCATGGGCCGCGAGGCTCGTGATCACGTCGCCGAGGCCGTCTCCGTCGACGTCGCGAACGAACATCTGTGCGCCGCCAGGCCCCGCGAAGGCCACCGGATGCCTCTCCCACAAGGGATCGCCCGCGAGCGACTCCGGCTGCCGCCACCAGCCTCCTTTCTCCAGGAGATCCGCGCGGCCGTCGCCATCGACGTCGCCGACACCCAAGCCATGGGTGAATTTCGACACGCCGATGTCGGGCGTGATCCGATGAAATGTCCAACGCTGATCTGGCGAGTCTTCTGGGATGGACGCATATCCGAACGACCCACCCACCGAGCAGACGATCTCGGGGCTGCCGTCACCGGTGAGGTCGACGAAGGCCGGCGACTCATTGTCGACCGAATCGAGCGCGATATGACGCGGCCAGTGTTCGCCGGCAGCGTTGATGGATTCGCCAGGGTTCTCGAGCCAAGTGGCCTCACGGCCAGGAAAACCCAGCAGGACGACGTCGTTCCAGCCGTCCCGATCGACGTCGTGAATGAACTGGAAAAAGACCTCCGAGTAGCCGTGCGGATCGAACGGCTTGGGTTCGTAGAGTTCATGCCGGACCGTGAAATCGGGGCCCCTGTACCAGAAGGGACCCGAGACGACATCGGCGTGTCCATCGCGGTCGAGATCACCCCCCGCAGCGCCCTCGGAGAAGAACCGCCGGTCGAGCTGCCTGGTTTCGAATCGAACGAGGTTCCAGGACCGCGGCGGTTCGTCCGCGGCGGCCGGCCACCAAGCCCCAGTGGCGAGCAGGAGCATCGACCCGACGACGCTCCAAGGGTTGGTGGATTTCGCTTGTCTGCCCATGGACCATCCCCTTCGCTCATTCGCGGCCAAGCCCGTCAACCCAAGGACTTTCCGAACGACTCCCCGGACTTCAGAAGAGTATCCTGCGGTGGGTTGGCGGCTCAATCGGTCTCGAGCGGCCCGTATCGAACGCACGTTGGGAAACGCACTCCATGCCCCCTCGAGCAATCGTCGGAACAAGCACATGCCCCCGGCCCGATCGACCGAGCGATCCACCGGAGCCGGACCAAGATCCCCATGCGTTGCGGCACCAGCGATCACCTGGCGTCATCCGATTCGTCGGCATCTTGCTCCTGATGAACGTTCTGATGCCTGCGACCTCGTCGCCGGAAACCGCGGCGGCCCCACCGTACCCCGATCAGAAGCCGCAGCTTCACCATCTCTCCGTCCGGGCCAGTGCCATCGATTCACGGGCAAAGCCCCATCCAGCCATCGATTTCATCTTCGACAAGGATGGGAAGCCTCAGGACACCCAACACGCGGTCGTGGACACGCGGGTGCCACCCCGCGGCGAACTCGTCGTCTGGCTGATGGGCTACAACGCCGCCCTCTTCGAGCGGCTCGCCGGCTACGGATTGCACGCCATCCAACCGCATTACGCGAACAAGTGGTTTGGCATCGTGAAGCCCACCGACCGGATGGGGAGGGGGCTCGTCCGACTCGAGGCGGCCACCGGCACCGACGTGAGCCCACAGGTCACGATCCCCAAGCCGGACGGAATGATGGAGCGGGTGCGCATGCACTTGCGATGGCTCGTAAAGGAGCATCCACAGGGTCGCTGGGAGCAGTATCTGTCCGATGACGGATCGGACGTTCTCTGGGAGAAGGTGATTCTCGCCGGCGCGTCACACGGCTCGACGACTGCCGCACGGTTCGCGAAGGAGGTGAAAATCGCCCGCGTCGTGATGCTCTGCGGCCCCCGGGACCAGGACCAGGACTGGCAATCCCTCCCATCAGCCACGCCGGCACGAGCCTTCTTCGGCTTCTCGCACGTGCTCGACGGCGGCTGGACGGACGACCATTATTGCCGTTCCTGGACGCTCCTCGGACTCGACGCATTCGGGGCAATCGTGGACGTCGACGAGGCCTCGCCACCCTACGGCAACTCCCGCCAGCTCGTTTCCGATGCGGACGTCGGGGGCAATGCCGATCGAGCCCATGGAGCCGTTCAGCCGGGCGGGGCATCGCCGAAGGCGGCCGACGGCTCGTATCTCTATGAGCCCGTCTGGCGCTACCTCTTCACCCACCCCGTTGATGAAGTCGGCCAGCCCGCGACGAGCGATCCGGAATGCAGGATGGATCATCCGGAATAAGGCTGGCGCTCAGCGGACGCCACGCGGCCCACCGTGGGCTTCGAGGATCTCGATCACCGGCGCACGGCAGGCCGCCGATTCGAGACTGATCCGGCGGAGCCTACGCGGCGTGGGGCTGCCGCGCCG
>JBJTBB010000286.1:0-3280 GCA_046091125.1 Planctomycetaceae bacterium | reverse complement strand
TGGTCCGGGACGCATGACCCGCACCAGCCGCAGTCTCATCGTCTTCGGGTACTACGATTGCCTCATGGGCTTCGGGCTCTTTGCCGCTCCCGACACCACCCTCGACCTCCTACTCACCGCACGCACCACCGAGCACTGGATCCGCCTCCTCGGGATGAGCGCGATGGTCCTCGGCTTCTATTACATCGTCGCCGGCCGCGCGAATCTCACCGTCATGGTGCGCGCCTCCCTCTGGGGTCGGCTCGGGATGGCTGCTGGCTTCTCGGCCCTCGTCTTCCTCGACCTCGCCCCGGTCCTCCTCTTCGGCGTCGTCGGGAACGAACTCCTCGGCGTGCTCTGGACCACGCTCGCGCTCAAGGCAGACGCCCGAACGGACGCCCGTGCCTGAGACCACCTACCGACCACCGGCGCCGCGCCCCACCGGGCCGATCCGCTCCCTCCTCCGCGTGATCGCGAGCGGCGAAGGGGATCTCCTCTCTCTCATCCCCGACCTCGCCTATCGCGAGAAGCTCCTCCCGCTCGGCATCACCCGTCGCGGGATCCTCTATCTCAACGATCCTGCGCTCGTCGTCGAGGTCCTGAATGACGTCGAGGGGATCTTCCCCAAGAACGACCTGATGGTGGATGCCGTCGCCCCGCTCATCGGGAACGCGATGTTCGTCTCAAGCGGGGAGACCTGGAAGCGGCAACGCCGGATGATTGAGCCCGCCTTCTCGCACATGCGCCTCAACCGCGCCTTCGGCCAGATGGTCGATGCCGTCACCGATCACGAGCGCTGGCTCGACGAGAAGATCGCTCAGGATGCCCCCTTCTCCCTCGATGCGGCGATGGGGCATCTCACCGCCGATGTGATCACGCGGACGATCTTCTCGATCCCGCTCCACGAAGGGGCCGCGCGCGATGTCTTCGAGGCCTTCACCGTCTTCGAACGGCAGGTCGCGAGCGTGAACGTGAAGGCGCTGCTCTTCGACAAGCCGTGGAGCCACACCACGCAGCCACCCCAGGTGCTCGAGGCCTGCCGGCGGATCCGGGCGCACATCGATGCGATGCTCGCCCAACGATTCGCCCCGGACGCCCCCAGCTACGACGATATCTGCGCGGCCGCGATCGCCGCCATCGACCCCGTCACCGGGGAGCGGTTCACTCGTGAGGAACTCGTCAACGAACTCGGCGTCTTCTTCCTCGCCGGCCATGAGACGAGCGCGAGCGTCCTCACCTGGGTCTTCTTCCTGTTATCGCAGCGCCCTGAGGTGGTGCACCGCATCCGGGCGGAGGTCGACGCCCTCTGCGGCGATGGAGAGATCACCATCGATCACGCCAAGCGCCTCCCGTTCATCAAGGCGGTCTTCAAGGAGACGATGCGGCTCTATCCGCCCATCACCTTCCTCCCGCGCGTCGCACTCCGGGACACCGTCCTCGGCGGCCGGAAGATCAAGCGCGGGACGATGCTGATGATCGCCCCGTGGACGATCCATCGGCATCAGGGGCTCTGGAAGGATCCCGAGCTCTTCGACCCTGATCGCTTTTCACCGGAGCGTGAGCAGGAGATCCTCCCGGGCTCCTTCCTCCCGTTCGGCTGGGGGCCGCGGGTCTGTGTCGGGGCGGCCTTCGCGACCCTCGAAGCCTCGCTCTTCATCGCACGGCTCACACGCCGCTACGACTTCGAGGCGTTCGATCCGTCGACGGTGCGGCCAGCCGCGCGACTCACGACGCGGCCACGACACGAGATCATGATGCGGGTGCGGCGTCGTCGCTGAGACGAGGTGCTCAGCGGCCCCAGAGCAGCACGACGTGGGCGGCGTGAAAACCCAAGGCCGCCAGTAACGCGAAGGCGAATCGCAACGGATACCGCTCGACCCGACGCACGAAGAGCATCGAGACCATCAGACTGCCACCGGCACCGAGGAAGGTCAGGAGCTCCCACGGGGCGGGCCCCGCACCCGTCGATCGGTGGTAGACGAGGAGCGCTGTCGCTTCGACGAGGACGACGGTCAGCATGAAGACGACCATCCCGTCCGAAGCAAGCATCCGCGTCAAGCGGCGCATGGCACGACGGAAGGGGGAACGGGCGGCGTCGGTCTTGTTGGGACGCAGGATGATGGAAACAGTGCGGCCGGATCAGAAGGGATCCCGACCCGGCCGCAGCACATCAGAACTGGAACTTGACTGAGATCGGGAAGATCTTGGTCGACACCTTCTCATCATAGGTCCCATCGTTCGCCTGCAGGAGGACCATGCGCGCATCCGCACTGATCGGTCCGAGGAGATGGATCGTCAGTCCACCATGGACACCGATCGTGGAGCTGGCCGACACGTCGTCGAATCGGAGGTCGTACTTACCGATGCCGGCGTACAGGTTGACACGATCCTTCTTCTTGCCGAGGATGGCTGATGCTGAATAGTTGAGGCTCGACGGCTTGATCCCCCCCTCTTCATCGAACACATAGTATGACGCATCGACGGCGATGTCGAAGATCGGGAGGATCCCGGTTCGAAGGCCGACCCCACCTCCCATACCGGTATAGCTGTCACCGCCGGAATAGGACCAAATCTGCTGACCCCCGAACACGGTCAGTTGGGCCTGCGCGGCAGCCGGCAAGGCGAGGATCAGGGCGACCATCAGAACGGCACGACGCATGGGTGCTCCAAGAAGAGGGATAGAGCAGGGACCTGCCAGTGGGGTCCTCACTATCCGTCAGACGATTTGGCAACCCGAAGGGCACACCCGAGCGGGAGCCCCATCACCACGATCCCGACCACACCCGCCGGCGCCATCCCCCATCGGAGACAGATCACGATCGGGAGGAGCCCATTCGCGGCATAGAGCGCGAGCGGGAAGTCATGCGGCGCCACGCGGGCGACCCACTCGCTGGGGGGGATCAAGACGAGCGTCGTCCGCGCGACGATGGTCGCGGTGAGGATCCAGCCGAGGAAGTTCACGACCGGGATCCCGAAGTATCCATCGTGGCCGAGGAGACGTTGCCAGACCGGGGCACTCGAGAGGTCTGGCACCTGCCAGAGCCAGTGCTCCGTCTCGAACATCGCGGGATCCATCACCAGATCCCACGCGGTCATGATAAGCGCGGCGACGAAGGCCCACCACCAGCGACTCATCCCATCATCACGTCCCGGCAGTAGACGGCTCGCGATCCCCAGCGAGGCGACCAGCATGTAGAACCAGGAGGTAGGGATGTTGAAGGGGACGAGCCCAAGGAGCCGATACCCGAGCCGATCGGTGTAGATGTACGGCCCGAACGGAGCACCGGTGACGGTCCCGACC
>JBJTBB010000285.1:0-3111 GCA_046091125.1 Planctomycetaceae bacterium | reverse complement strand
CGCCAGCGCTCGTACCATGGCTCGGGGTGGCCAAACTGACTCCCCGTTCGACTCGGTCGGCGTAGAGGCGAGCGACCCTCTCGGAAGCCCGCTACCGACCGATCGGCACCAGTGGTGGATCGGACGTTGGATTTTGGGCGGGAGTCGGAGGAGCCACCGGACGCGGCGGCGAGGGAAAACCGACAGGGGCCACGGGTGCAGGACTCGGCTGGACCGGTGCGGCATCGGAAAGAGGCACGATCGGGAAGGCCGCCACGGATGACTGAGCGACCGACTGGCCGGAGCGGGCGTTGAGGTCGGCCACCAATTGCATGACCTCCGGTCGGATGGCGAGACCGCGGTTCCCGAAAACGTCGGCCGTCGTCACACCGAACCGTCCGTAGAGGACGGCATTCGCGTTGTTGTCGATCGACAGTTCGGCACCACTGAACGAGACCCCCAGGAACAGTCCGCGACTCCTGGCGTAGGAGTAGATCTCGGCGCCGAGTCGGGCATCGGTACCGGCATTTGCCTGCCGACCCACTGGCCCCAGCGCAACCGAGGCATCGGCTCCGAGCGTGACTTTCTGTCCGTTCATCAGTCCCTGCAGACTGCGGGGCGTCGCGAAGATCAGGACCACGTCGGAGGCCTGCACGCCGACCTGGAAACCGATGCTGCCCCCCCCCATGGCCGCCATCACGGGAGGACTCCAGGAACGGTCGGTGTTCCGCAGGAGGACGACGCCCTGGCCGTAGTTGGCTCCGAGGATGAACCCTCCCTTGATCATGTTCGGAAAGATCGCGATCCCCTCAGCCGAGGCCAGCATGTTCTGAGGAATCGACTCGATTGAAAGACCGCAGAACTGATCGAAAGTCTGCCGCGCGGCGATGACGGTCTCCACCTCGCGCGCTCCCGGTACCGCCTGTGCTCGAGCCTCTGGTGTCACCACGAGCGGCGGGCCCGCGAGGGTGATCGCTCCGACGAGAATCCTCCGGTACCACACCGAGACGGACGTTCCCTGACAGTCCATGGCGACTCCTTTCGCTTGAGTGGCGGGCGGGAGTCTAGCCGGTCGGCTTCCGGACTGCATCGGCAACTTCGGCTCGAAAACCTGCTGCCACGGCCCTCCTGCGATCGCTGCGGTCACCGGCAAACGGCCCGAGAAGCCTCGCGGTTGACGGCGTCCCGCAGCCGGGGCGACATTTCTCAGGACCCCGGCCGGCTGCGGTGAACCCCGTCGTACCGCGTGCGGTGAGATCCCAGAGGACGCATCGCATGATCGTCGGCATCCCCAAGGAGACCAAGCGGGACGAGTACCGTGTCGCCGCCCTCCCGGTGGGCGTCGAGGAACTCGTGCGCCGGGGCCACCGCGTGCTCGTGGAACGATCCGCCGGCGGCGGATCGGGGCTTTCCGACGAGGCCTACGCCGAGTGTGGAGCCACGCTCGTCGACACCGCGACCGACGTCTTTTCGCAGGCCGAGTTGATCGTGAAGGTGAAGGAACCCCAGCCCGCCGAACTGCCGCTGATCAGACCAGCACAGGCACTCTTCACCTACTTCCACGTCGCGGCCAGTCGCAGCCTCACCGAGAGCTTCCTCGCGACCGGTGCGACGGCGAGCGCCTACGAGACGCTGCGTGACGCCTCCGGACGGCTGCCGCTATTGGTGCCGATGAGCGAGGTGGCCGGACGCATGAGCATCCAGGAGGGCGCGAAGTACCTCGAAAGGCCCCAGATGGGCCGCGGAATCCTGCTGGGAGGTGTTCCCGGCGTGGCCCCAGCCAACGTGCTCGTGCTCGGTGCCGGGACCGTCGGGGCGAACGCCGCGAAGGTCGCCGCAGGTTTCGGAGCCAACATCGCCCTCCTCGACACGAACCTCGAGCGACTGCGATACCTCGACGACGTCACGCTGCCCAATATCGACTGCCTGTTCTCCGATCGACACACGATCCGCGAGCGGCTCGGCTGGGCCGACCTGGTGATCGGTAGCGTGCTCATTCCCGGAGCCCGAGCCCCGCACCTGGTGAGCCGTGACGATCTGAAGTTGATGAAACCAGGGGCTGTCATCATCGACGTTGCGATCGATCAGGGAGGCTGCGTGGAGACGAGTCGCCCGACCACGCACGCTGACCCGACCTTCATCGTCGATGACGTGGTGCACTACTGCGTGACCAACATGCCCGGTGCGGTTGGTCGAACGAGCACCTACGCCCTCTGCAATGCCACGCTTCCATGGGTGCTGGCCCTCGCGGATGCCCCGAATGCCGCCGCCGTTCCGGCCCTCCGCTCGGCGGTCAACGTCTTCCGCGGGCGACTCACCTGTGCCGCCGTGGCCGATGCCTTCGGACTGGCCTGCGAGCCGCTGCCATGAGCGATGCATCGGACGTGGTCCCCCTCCGCTGGCGATCGGGAAGGCTCGAACTGCTCGACCAGACTCTCCTGCCTCGATGCGAGGAGTGGGTCACATGCGACCGTGTTGAAACGGTCATCGAGGCAATTCGCAGCCTCCGCGTGCGCGGTGCGCCGGCGATCGGGATCGCCGGCGCGTACGGCCTCGTCGTGGCCGCACGAGAGGCCATCGAGGCGGGACATGATGGACGGGCCGCCCTGGAGCACGTCCGTCGACGCTCGGGGCCCCTGGCCGATGCCCGCCCTACGGCAGTCAATCTCCGCTGGGCGGTCGAACGATGCCTGGCGCGTCTGGAACTCACGCCCGCTTATTCGGCGGTCGACCTCGCGGAGAAGCTGCTCGAGGAGGCGTCGGCGATCCACGAGGAAGACCGCCGCCTGTGCGCATCCATCGGCCGTCATGGGGCCGACGTGCTACCCGAAGGAAACGTTCTCACGCATTGCAACACCGGGAGCCTTGCCACTGGCGGTGACGGAACCGCACTCGCGGTGATCGTGGAGTGTTGGCGCCGCGGCAGACGCTTCATGGTCTTCGCGGACGAAACACGGCCGCTCTTCCAGGGCTCGCGCCCACGATGACGCTCGCTACCTCGCCGGTGCGCATGAGGTGCGCCGCCGCGGCATCGACGAGCACGGTCCCCGGGAGGCCGCGGCGGACCAGCTCCCCGGCCGTCAGGCGCGAGCCCTGGACGAGCGGCCGTGTGTCGTCCGCGAAGACCATGAT
>JBJTBB010000284.1:0-6573 GCA_046091125.1 Planctomycetaceae bacterium | reverse complement strand
TCCATGAACTGCAGGCCGGTGGCCGCGAAGATCTCCTTCCGCGGCACGATCCGCTCGGCCTCCGCGAGCATGCCCCGAGTACGGCCATCGCGGGACCAGACGGGATTCGCCAGGAGCGACCCGTCGGCGGCCCTCAGGGCGAAGTCGACGCCCCAGGTGTCGACGCCCACCGATTCACAGCCGGCGCCGTGTCGTGCCGCCGCCGCCCGAAGTCCGAGGACGACCTCCTGCCAGAGCCGCACCGCATCCCAGATGAGTTGGCCGGCCATCGACACTGGAGCGTTCTCGAAGCGATGAATCTCCTCGAGTTCGAGGAGCCGACCATCGAACGCTCCCGACACAACGCGGCCTCCCGACGCACCGAGGTCCACCGCCAACGCCACCCGCCTCGCCATGTTGCCTCCGCGTCAGCAGCTTTTGGAAAGTTCACCCACAGTAAGGACCCGGCAGGCCGCACCGGTTCACCATTCGGCGCGACGCGCGGTAAGCCTGGTCGACCCTGCGGGCCTGCCCGTGCTGAGGCCCGCCCAACCGCTCTGGAAGCCGATCATTGAAACGCCGAAATTGAAAGATAACATACTTGATCAGGATTAGTATGTTTTGTTCAAGGCCTCTGGATCCGAACGGAACACGATGAGCCCCGCGGTGCCGTCCCCAACGACCGGAACGCATGCCGCGATTGATTCTCGCGAGCTCAGAACGGATGCCGTGACGACCGGGATTCCCAAACTCGAGCCTACGTCGGAGCTGCTCGCGGAACTTGCCGAGGCGGACCACCGACTCGAGGCGGCCGAACCTGCGGCGATCATCGGCTGGGCATGGGAGCGCTTCGGACGGCGGCTCACGATGGCGACGGCGTTCGGCCCCGAAGGATGCGCCATTCTCCACTGGATCGCGACCGTCGCACCGGGCATGCACGTCTTCAATCTCGACACGGGCTACCAGTTCGCCGAAACGCTGGCTTTGAGGGATCGCATCCACCAGCGGTATGGCATCGATGTGGAACTCGCACGACCGGCTACGACTGTCGAGGAGTACGAGCGGATGCACGGCGGCCCTCTGTACCGCATCGACCCGAATCGCTGTTGCGCCGATCGCAAGATCGAGGTGATCCGGCGAGTGCTCGGGCGCTTCGACGCCTGGATGAGCGGGATCCGACGCGATCAGAGTCCCGACCGGGCGATCTCGCCGATCGTTGGGTGGGACGCGAAGTTCGGCGTGGTGAAGGTGTCACCCCTCGCCAACTGGACCAAGGCGAAGGTATGGGATCTCATCGTGCGAGAGCGAATCCCCTACAACCCGCTTCACGATCGCGGGTACGTGAGCATTGGCTGCCTTCCATGCACGAGGGCAGTGCTCGCAGGAGAGGACGAGCGGGCCGGACGGTGGAGCGGCATGGCCAAGACGGAATGCGGACTGCACTCCAGGGAGAGCCCGCCGATGCCGGCCGATGTGCCCCAGGGAAGTTCGAGTCCATGATGTCACTCACAGCGCGCACCGACTACGCCGCCATCGCCGTGTTGGAACTCGCCCGCCGTCACGAGGACGGTCGGCCCGTGCGGCTGCGGGAAATCGGTGCGTCCGAGGGGATGCCCGAAGGTTTCCTCACGCAGATCCTCCTGCGGCTGAAGGCTGCCGGGATTGTGGAGAGCATCCGGGGCGCTTCGGGGGGCTATCGACTCGCCAGATCACCGTGCACGATCACGCTCGCGGACGTCCGGGAGGCGGTTGAAGGCCATCCGGGGCGGCCCGGGAGGAGATCGATCACGCCTCCAGAACGGATGGCGGATGGCTCGCCCGCGCGTTCGGGCGCGCGTCGCGGTACCCGCCGATCATCGGCAGTTCTGGCCGATGCCTGGGGGCAGGTGGCAAATGCCGAACTCGACGCGATGCGCTCGCTCGACTTCCAGACGCTCGCGGATCGGTGCCGTGGCGCGGCGGTGATGTACTACATCTGATCGCTGTGATGGACGATCTCAGTCGGCCGTCGCCAGCCTGAGCGCGATGCGACAGGCCGAGTCGAAGGCGGCCAGATCGAGCATCTCACCGGTCGTGTGAATCTCCATCTGCCCGCAGCCGAGCGTGACCGTCGGGATGCCATTGGCGGCCATCCAGTTGGCGTCGAGTCCGCCATTGGAAACCTCAAAGACGGGGGATCGCCCGACCGACCGTACGGCTTCGGCCGCCGCCACGACGGACGGCTCGTCGTCGGACAGGCGGAAGGCCTCGTAGTCAAGGTGGCCGGCGATCGTGACCTTTCCCGTACGACCGTCGGCCGATCGGATGGCCTTCGCCGCGTCGTGAAAGGCCTTCTCGATCGCCTTGACGATGCGATTGCGGAAGCCCGGGTCGTGCCCCCTTGCCTCGGCCCGCAGCATCGCCTGATCAGCCACAACGTTGGTCGCGGAGCCCGCATGGATCACGCCGACGTTGCTCGTGCCGCGTCGGCCCCCTTTCACGATCAGCCCGTGCCAGCCTTCCCGGACGAGATCCGCGATCGCCAGGGCCGCGATGGCCACGGCCGAGACTCCCTTTTCCGGTGCGACGCCGGCGTGGCTGGGAATGCCGTCGATTCGGATGTCGAGGCGATGGCCGCCCGTCGCACCGATCGTCACCTTCTCGGCCGCGCCACCGTCGAAATTGAAGGCAAGCTTGGGTCGGCCGAGTGCCTGGGCGCTCACCAGCCGCGCTCCCCAGAGGCCGACTTCCTCCTGGATCGCGAAGAAAAACGTGAGCGGCGGATGGGGCAAGCCCTTGGAAAGGATCTCGACCGCCGTCGACAGCACCACGGCCACTCCCGCGCGATCGTCGGCTCCGAGGCCCGTGGCGGGATCCGCGGACTTCACGACCTCGCGACCACCGCTGCGGGCGAGGACGGGTTTCGCACCGAGGCACACTGGCACCGTGTCCATGTGGGCCATGAGCAGCCGTCTGGGTCCGGGCCGCGTACCTGGCAGCCGAACGATCAGATTGCCCACGTTGCCAGCGAGCGGCGTCTTGCGATTGGCTGCGTCAACCGTGATCGCATCCTGCGGACAGCCGGCCGTCGCGAGCATCGCGATCACCCGCTCGGCCACGTCCTTTTCCTCGCCCGATACGCCGCGGATCGCCATCAGTTCGACGACCCGTCTACGGGCTGCGGCAAGATCGGGCTCGAGAGGATCGGGCCCGCTCGTAGCAGGCGGTGACGTTCTCCGATTCGATGACGTAGCCTTTCCGACGGTCTTACGGGCATCGGAGCCGGACGGGCGGCTTGCGGTTCGGGTTGAACGGACCGGGCTGGAACGAGTTGGCATCGCAGGTTTCCTGGAGGCGTTCATGCGGATCTTTCTAGCGGGAATCATGCAGGGCTCGCACGTTGCGGCGCTCGTGCACGACCAGTCTTATCGCACGAGCCTCGCCGAGGTGCTCCGGGCCCGGTGGCCGGAGGCCGAAGTCTACGACCCCTTCGCCGGGCATTCCATGTCGGTGGGCTACGACCTGCGTCGTGCGCGGGAGGTCTTTTTCGGTCACGTGGAGATGTGCCGTCGGTTCGACCTGCTCGTGGCCTGGGTGCCCGAGGCCTCGATGGGCACGGCGATCGAGATGTGGGAGGCACACCGGCACGCCCGCACGGTGGTGACGATCACGCCACTCGTACACAACTGGGTGGTGCAGCTCACGAGTGACGCTGTCTACCACGACCGCGACCACTTCGAATACGCCCTCACCCACGGTGACATCGATCGTCTGCTGGCCCGCCGGATGGAATGACGACGCACGCCACTGGTGAGACGAGTTACAGGAGGTCCGCCGCACGCAGCGAGGCGATGGTCGCGGCCATCCAGCCCGCGGCAGCGAGATCGTCGGCCATGATGCCGAGCCCGTCGGACAATCGCTCGAGTCGCCGACAGGGAAAGGGCTTCGAGATGTCGAAGAGCCTGTGCAGCAGCCAGCCGACGACGAGCATGCTCGGGTCTCGCTCTGCGAAGGGCACGACAAGCAGGCCCATCGGCAGGCTCGCCGTCTCGTCGAGCACGATCGCGCTGGGATCCTTTCCCTTCGCCATCAAGCGGGCCGCCCGGGTGCAGATCGGCACGGCGATCGCGACGATGGACGCGAGCAGGACGAATTCGATGCCGATCGCAAACGTCGGGAAACCAGTCGTGGCATCCGCGAGGGCCTCATGGTCCGTCTGCGTAAAGCCTCCAGATATCCAGGTGGCGGCGCATCCCGTGGCGAGCGAGAGCGGAATCCCGACCATCGCCCCCCACGAACCGGGAGCCGGCCGAAGCCTCCCGAGCCAGAACACCGTCGCGATGACGATGCTCGGAGCCGTCCAAGGTACGGCCGTCGGTGTTGAAGATGGTGTCGACATTGCCACTTTCCGGACTTGGGTCCGTGTTAGGATACGGATGGTCGATCGAATCGGCTTCCACCGCCATATCGCGGGGAAACCGTAGGTTGTGTCGAAACTCGGTCGTTGTCATCAATCCATGCACGACGCGACAACTCCTCCAAAAACCCCGTCTGATGTGATCGCTTCCGACATCGGCCGGCTTGAATTGGTGGAGTATCCGCATCCGGCGCTGTTTCGACGCTCGCGGCCCGTGGCCACCATCGATGACGGTCTCCGTGAAGCCGTCGAGCAGATGTTCGAGATCATGTATGCCTCCGGCGGCGTAGGGCTTGCGGCCAATCAGGTGGCGCTCCCCTACCGGCTCTTCGTGATGAACCCGGAGGGTCGCAAGGGAGCTGGCGAGGAGATCGTGGTCATCAATCCGGTGCTCAGCCATCCCCGTGGGTCGGCTGTCGAGGAGGAAGGATGCCTCAGCCTGCCGGGCCTACGGATGGATGTCCGGAGGCCGGAACGGGTGTTGCTCGAGGCCTTTACGCTCGAGGGGGAGCCGATCCGGGCGGACCTCGACGGCGTCCCGGCCCGGATCGTGCAGCACGAATTCGATCACCTCGAGGGCCGCCTGTTCACAGACCGCCTGCCCGAAACCGCCGTGCGCGAGGCTCGACGGTTGCTCGACGAGATGCTGCTCGTGTATTCAGGCCGCGTCGATCGTGGCGAGGCTCCTGCGGAATCGACGGTGCTCGCGAGGCTTGACGCCCTCGAACGGGCCCGCTGCACGACATGATCCGGAACGTTCAGCATGTGGCGGATGGCGATTCCTTCGAGCGGGTCGAGCCGCCTGCCGATCGGCCGCAACGCCTCGTCGTAATGGGTACGGGAGCCTTTGCCGTTCCCATGCTCGAAGCCCTTCTCGCCTCACCTCACGAAGTGGTGGCCGTCGTGACCAGACCCGATCGCGCCGCGGCCGGACGCCGGCCACCGCCGAATCCCGTTCGTGATGCGGCCCTCACCGCGGGGCTGCCCGTGCTCGCTCCCGAGTCGGTGAATGCCGATACCTTCGTGACCATGCTGCGCTCGCTTCGAGCCGATTTCCTCATCGTCTGCGACTACGGCCAGATTCTGTCGGCGATCGCGCTTTCGACCGCACGACTCGGAGGGCTGAACCTGCACGGGTCGCTCCTGCCGAGGCATAGGGGAGCGGCGCCGGTGCAATGGGCCATTCTCGAGGGAGACGATCAGACGGGTGTCAGCGTGATTCGCATGACGCCCGCGCTCGACGCGGGGAGGGTGATCGAATCCTATGCCACGCCCATCGGCTCTCGCGAGACCGCGGCGGAACTCGAGCCGCGGCTTGCCATCCTCGGAGCACCGCTCGTGCTCAGGGCGATCGAGCAGGTCGCGGCCTCCGCCGAGCCGGACAGCCTGGGAGTGACGCAGGACCCGTCGTCCGTGACGAGAGCCCCGCGACTTGCCAAGGTCGATGCGGTTGTTGATTGGTCGCTCACGGCCGAGTCGATCGATCGTAGGCGGCGGGCCTTCGAACCCTGGCCGCGAATCTGCACGTTCCTGCCGACGGCGGACGGACGTGCCCAGAGTCCGCGGATCGGGGCGGATGCGGGCGCGACAGTATCGGGTGCCACCGGTGTACGGCTGACCCTCCTCGAGACCGTGCCGGTGGAATGGCCCTTGGGTCGTGGGAGCGAGATGCCAGGCACGATCCTCACCGCCAATGAGGCAGGCCTGGTCGTGGGCTGTGGCGGTGGCACGGCGATCGCGATCACCAGGGTCGTTCCGGAGGGACGTCGGGAGATGACGGCCGCGGACTTCATCCGGGGGACGCTCGTACTGCCTGGAATGCGACTGACGGGCAGATCCTGAAACGTCGTGAAACGACCGTGTCCGTAGTATTCGGGAATCCCGGGTCGCCGTTCAGCTGCCCTCCATGCCGCCGCGGCTGATAACATTTCCCTCATGACGAAGCGGCTCTGGATTGAAACGGTCGGTTGCCAGATGAACGTGCTCGACAGCGAGCTCGTGGTAGCAGCCCTACGTCGACGTGGCTGGACGCTCGCCGATTCACCACAGGGCGCCGACGCCGTCTTCTACAACACCTGCTCTGTGCGTCAGCACGCCGAGGACAAGGTCTACTCCGCCCTCGGCCGAATTCGTCTGGAGAAGAAGCGTAGGCCTGAACTCGTCGTGGGCGTGCTTGGGTGCATGGCCCAGAAGGACCA
>JBJTBB010000283.1:0-4125 GCA_046091125.1 Planctomycetaceae bacterium | reverse complement strand
CCCGACGCGCGGCCCGGTGGCATCGGGGCGCGCTCGAGCGGACGGCCATTCGTCCCATCGAAGCCGGAGACGCGATGGCGGCGTCCGTGTCGCTCGAAGCACTGCCAACCCTCATGGCGATGGCAGGGACCGGTGACGCCGTGGGCTTCGGTCATCCACTCCGCGCACTCGATCGTGCCGTGCGGCGGGCGCCGGTCGAGTTGAGACGGGCCCTCGACGCCGCGAGGTCGGGTGGCTCGTCCTCGCGGGCGGCCTGACATGACGGAACCATTCGCGAAATGTAGCGTCGACCGTTCCAACGGATCGATCGCGATCACCGGGGCTGCCGGGCAGCTCGGCAGCGAATTGGCGAGGCGACTCGGATCGGCAGCCACCCCGATCGACCGGGGGCGGCTCGATGTCACCGACGCGGCTGCCGTGACCGCCCTGCTCGAACGCCTCCGGCCGAGCGTGCTCATCAATTGTGCCGCCTGGACCGCCGTCGATCCGGCAGAGTCCTCTCCCGAATCCTGCTACGCCGCCAATGCCGTTGCCGTGGAGTCTCTGGCGACGGCCTGCGAAGCGATCGGCTGCCTGCTCGTGCAGGAGAGCACCGACTACGTTTTCGGTGCTCATCGGCAGAGAACACCGCTTCGAGAGGATGATCCACCCGCTCCCTTGAGCGTCTACGGCGCGAGCAAACTGGCCGGCGAGCGGGCCGCACGACGCTGCCGCGAGCACCTTGTCGTGAGAACCTGCGGCCTTTAGTCCCGTTCCGCTTCGGAACCGGTGCGGGGACGCTATTTCGCCGACACGATGCTGGTGCTCGCGCGATCCATCACAGACGGGCTGCCGGGAGCGCCACCCGTGCTTCGTGTCGTGGCCGACCAGCACGTCACGCCGAGCTACGTTCCCCACGTGGCCGACGGCATCCTGCGGCTTCTCAATGCCGATCGACGCGGAACCTTTCATGTCGTGAACGCCGGCGCCACCACCTGGCACGGCTTCGCGACCGAACTAATTTCATCCGCGGGCTTCGACGTGCCGATCGAGGCGATCACCTCGGCTGAGTATCCCACGAAGGCCCGGCGACCGGAGTGGAGCGTACTCTCCACCCAAAAACTCTCGTCCGTCAGAATCACGATGCCGACGTGGCAGGCTGGCATCGCTGCATATCTGCAGTTTGCCGATCCGGTCTGCTGAAAGCAGATGGAACCGACTCAGCAATCGGATCGCGCTGATTCCGCGGTCTCGACGCCGCGAACGGCATCCGCGGGCACACGAGAGCGTCGTGATGCCTTTTGGGGTCGCCGAGCGGACTCGTCATGTCGTATCGTCTGGATCGGACGGTCACGACCGTCGCCGCCGGCGATCGCCGACTCCAGACGGGATCACATTCCATGCAACCAACGCCGACGTACACCGGGCCCACTCCACCCCCACCCACCGAGGCCGCACCCGTCGCTGCGGTCGTCGACGGGGACGACTTTCAATTCGACGGCTATCCCAACGAGGTGCGGGTCGCGACGAAATACGTCGATCCCCTGACCGACGACGAACTGCAGGAACTCAACCGACTCCTGCGATGGCACTGCTTCACCGTGGACTCACGAGGACGTCGATTTGGTCGTCGCGCCCGGCAGGGCAAGCGAGACGTCCCCCAGGAGATACCCGATCGTCGATTGAAAGTCCTACACGATTCGTTCGGCCTGGCCGGTAAGCATGTGCTGGTAGTTGGATGCGTTGAGGGCGTGCATACGGTTGGACTCTGTCGGCTCGCTGGAAGGGTCACCGCGATCGACTCCCGCGTCGAGAACGTGGTGAAAACCATCGTCAGATGCGCGCTGTTCGACGCGCGACCGACGGTTTTCAAGTGCGACCTCGATCTGCCCGTGGACGTCGCGGGGCTTCCGCAGGTCGACATCGTGCATCACGTGGGCGTTTTTTATCACGTCGTGGATCCCATCGCACACATCCTCGACCTCGCCGCCAAGGTGACCGACGGGATGATGATCGATACACACGTCGCGCGGCCCGGAGAGGATACGATGTCCTACACGACCAGGGGCCGGACCTACACGTATCGACACTTTCGCGAGGGAGGCAAGGCGGAGGTCTTCGCGGGAATGGGAGATCATGCGAAGTGGCTGAGCATCGATACGCTTTTTGGCGTGTTACACGATGCCGGCTTCACCAACACGAAACTGCTTGAGGAGCGAGAGGAGCGAAATGGCCGAAGGATTCTTGCGATCGCCCGACGCCCTTCTCCCACGCCTAGTCCACCTGCGACAAAACCACTGGTCACAACCGACACGGCGTCGCCTGGCTCGCCGGCGATTGCGAAGTCCCCCCCTGCAGCGCATGCCGCAACAAGTAATCCCCGAGACACCATCTCGGACGACTACCTGCGACTCCAGATCGAACTGCACAGGAATCCCGAGTACGGAGTCGCCGCCTTGGGATTCGGACAGGTCGTCAAGGATCTGTTCCTGAAGATCCAGGGAAAAACCATCGCCGATTACGGCGCCGGAAAGTGCAAGCTCCGTGAAGCACTGATCAATGCCGGACTCGAGGGCTTCGAGTACTTTCCCTTCGACCCCGCCTTTCCGGAATACGGAGAACCACGGCCCGCCGATCTCGTCTGCTGCCTCGATGTCCTCGAGCATGTCGAGGAACCGTACGTGGACCGGATCGTCGCGCAATTGCGATCGATCACCGTCAATCATGGCCTCTTCAGCATCGCCACCGGCCCCGCGAAAAAGACTCTGGCTGATGGTCGCAACGCCCACTTGATCCAGAAACCCAGTTCGTGGTGGCTCCCAAAGTTTCTCCCCCATTTCGAGATCCTGAGGCTCGTGACGGGAGAAAACGGATTCTGGTTCGTCGTCAGGCCCGCGGATCATCAGGATTCGTGAGCGGCTGCGACACCCCCGTCCGCATCCAAGGGCCCGTGGTCGTCGACTCCTAGCGAACACGCATCACACCCATCGCCAAGGCGAATGCGTCGAGCACCTGGCGGCGGAGGGCTTTCTCGGAGAAGAGGTCCACGAGTCGCCGTTGAGCGCGCTCCACCTGTGAGACACGTTCCTCTGGATCGTCGAGGAGACGCTCGATGGCCGCCCGCCATTCGTCTGGCGAGTCGGCAAGCAGCCCGCAACCATCCGCGCAGCATTCGTCGTACAGGGTGCCCCGGCTCGCGACGACGGCGATGCCGAACGACGTGTAGTCAACCCATTTCAGGTTGGTCTTGCCGAGGTTGAATGGAATCTTCAGAAGCGGTGCGATTCCGATGCCCCAGTCGAGCGCGGCGAACGTTCGACGAAAGTCCGCATAGTCCGTGACCGGCGGCGTCACGACGATCCGCGACCCGAACGACTCCCAGCTCTTCGGCTTCGGTGTGCTGCCGAAGAGATGCAACTCGATATCGGGCCGGGTCCGCAAGAGATCACCCATCATCGGAACAAGCGGCTCGAGATCGTGGGCATGCGACATGCCCATGTACCCGATACGTGCGATGGGCCCGACCGGTGGCGGCCTGATGGCGGTTCCTGGCCCGGCGATGGATCCGACGAAGCACGCCTTCTCACCACGCAACGGCTTGAGCCGATCGTGCAGCGTCCTGTTGACGCTGTACAGGACGTCAGCCTGTTGGACCAGAAACCGGATCGCTTCAGTTCTCGCTGGAGTGTTGTGGTGCCTGAACTTGCCCTCGCCCAATTCCATCGGAACCGACAGCAGATCGTCATCGATGTGAAAGATCGTAGGAATGCCTTGAGAACGTGCCCACGCCGAGAGTGCCGGGGCATGGGGCCCGCTGTAGCGGCAGAACACGACGAGTTCGGGTGCGCACGCCGCCATGCGTCCCACAGCCCAGTCGGCCGTTTCGGGCGAATCATGCCCATCGGGAAACATCGTCCGCATATCCCGCTCGGTCAGTAGGTCGATCGTCATCGCACCACTTGCGACATCACCCCCGAGCGGACTCAGGAAGCAAATGTCGATGGTGGGCAGCCTGTCATTGGCCACGATCAGCACGCGGCGGGCCAGTCCATTCGTCGCGGGGGAGCGAGGTGACGACCGGACCGACGGACGAACCGCCGCGCACATCAAATCGGTGAATGCGCGATGGGCCACGGCAGGGTCGCA
>JBJTBB010000282.1:0-9377 GCA_046091125.1 Planctomycetaceae bacterium | reverse complement strand
GCCTCGACCGCATGGCGGCCGAAGGGATGAAACTCACGAACTTCTATGCGGCACCGGTGTGTTCCGTTTCACGGGCACAACTGCTCACCGGCTGCTACGGCCTGCGGGTCGGCGTGCCAGGCGTCTTTTTTCCCGCCAGTCCCGAGGGGCTGCATCCCGCCGAGGCCACGATCGCCGAGCGGCTCAAGCCGCTGGGCTATTCGACCGCCTGCGTCGGCAAGTGGCACCTGGGCGATCAGCCTGCGTTTCTCCCAACCCGACAGGGCTTCGATCGCTACTTCGGCATCCCCTATTCCAACGACATGCAACGCGTGTCCGCCGAGACCGGTCAGCGCGTCGTTCCGCTCCTGCGAGATGAAACGGTCGCTGAACTGCTGACCGACGAGATGCAGGCGACGATCGTGGAAAAGAGCACCGCCGAAGCGGTGCGTTTCATCGAAGAGTCGAGGGAGGGGCCTTTTTTCCTCTACATGCCGCACACGGCCGTGCATGCCCCGATCGTGCCCGGCGAACGATTCCGGGGGAAGAGTGACAACGGCCGATTCGGTGACTGGGTAGAAGAGCTGGATTGGAGCGTGGGGCAGATCCTCGACACGCTGCGGCGGCTGGGAATCGACGACGACACGCTCGTCATCTTTACGAGTGACAACGGCCCTTGGGTGAGTGTCGTCGGTGACGCGACGACCGCCGGCCCGCTGCGGGGGAGCAAGGGAAGCACGTGGGAGGGTGGCGTGCGGGTGCCGACGATCGCCCGATGGCCCGGGCACATCGCACCGGGTAGCTCCTGCGACGCGGTGGCGGGCACCATCGATCTCTTGCCGACGTGCGTGACGCTCGCAGGCGGCGAGGTGCCACCGGAGCCCGTCATCGACGGCCGCGACCTTTCGGGCCTGCTCCTCGGTTCGTCGACGGAGTCACCGCGTGAGGCCCACTATTATTTTCATGGCACCAGCCTGCAGGCAGTTCGCAAGGCGCAGTGGAAACTCGCAATCACTCCGCAGCCCCATGGACTGGGCAAAAAAACCGCTCAGCCCATGGAGCCGGCATCGCTCGACACACCACGGCTCTACGACCTGAGGGCCGATATCGGCGAGACGACCGACGTCGCCGCGGAGCATCCGCAGGTCGTGGCCGATCTGAAGTCGCTCGCGATAGCCATGCTCCAGGAGTTGGGCGATCCGAAGTCGCCGGCTCGCCGGCCTGCCGGCAGCGTTGCGAACCCGCGGACGATTTACCCGACGGTCCCGCCGCCCCCGAAGCAGAAGAACGAGGAGAAGCGGGCCACCAAGGCCGAGTCGGCGCGGCCCAATATCCTTCTCTTTCTGGCCGACGACCTCGGCTATGGCGAACTTGGCTGCTATGGCAACAGGGCGGCGAAGACGCCCAACCTCGACCGCTTCGCAGCCGAAGGGCTGAAGCTCAACGACTGCCACTCCGCATCGAGTGTCTGCTCGCCGTCACGGTCGAGCCTGCTCACGGGCCGCACCCCCTATCGCAATGGCGTGTTCACCTGGATTCCGGAAAGGAGCCCCATCCATCTCCGCACGAGCGAACTCGCGCTTCCAAAGCTGCTCAAGGGGGCGGGCTATCAGACCTGCCACGTCGGGAAATGGCATCTCAACGGGATGTTCAACTCGCCGGAGCAGCCGCAACCCTCCGACCACGGTTATGACTGGTGGCTCGCGACACAGAACAACGCCGCTCCCAGTCATGCTTTTCCAGAGAACTTCGTCAGGAATGGCAAGGCCATCGGCAGGGTTGACGACTATTCCGCCCCCTTCATCGTGCAGGAGGCCATCTCCTGGCTGAAGAACGAGCGGGATCCGAAGAGGCCATTCTTTCTGTCCGTCTGGACGCATGAGCCGCACTACCCCATCGCCTCTGCGGAGCGGTACGAAAAGCAGCACGCTCACATCGCCGACCCCGAGGAGCGGACGTACCGAGCCAACATCACTCAGCTCGACGACGCCTTCGGCACGCTCATGCAGGCGCTCGACGCGATCGGCGCCACCGACTCGACACTCGTCTTTTTCACGAGCGACAACGGGCCAGAGGGTGCCGGCGACAAGGGACCGGGGCGCGGCCTCGCGGGGCCGCTGCGGGGTCGCAAGCGGTCGATGTACGAGGGTGGGCATCGCGTACCGGGACTCATCCGGTGGCCATCGCAGAAGATCGAGCCGGGCAGCCAGAGCGACCTGCCGGTGATCGGCAGTGACTTTTTCCCCACCGCGCTGAAGGCGGCAGGACTTGCGACGCCTCCGGGCCGGACCCTCGACGGAGTCGATGTGAGTGGTCCGGCGGTCGAGAAGCCTCGCCCACTCTACTGGCGATGGGGCGGATTCGTGGCCTACCGCGAGGGTCCGTGGAAAATCGTGGCTGATGAAGCTCTCGAAAAACCGGAGCTCTACACCCTGGCGGACGACCTCGCCGAAACGACCGATCTCGCGCGAGAGGAGGCCGACCGCCTCTCCGCCATGCTGGGGCGGCTCAGGGAGTACACGGCCGCCGTCGAGGCGGAGGGCCCCGACTGGTGGAAGGAGCATTCCTTCGCGCCGAAGCGGCCTGCGGCCGCCGAGCGACCGTCATCCGAGACTTCCGATGCACCGGGTGCACGCGGTGGGCAGCCCTCCGCCGGCCATGACGACCCGGAGGACTTCTCCCGCCATGCCCTCTTCTTCGAGACGGCCCCACGACCGCCATCCTGCGAGCCCCGCACGACGACATTGCCACTCTCGCTCGATCGCGGTGATCACATCTGCCTCATCGGCAACACGCTCCTGGAGCGTGCTCAGCTTTTCGGCCACGTACCGGCCACGATGCACGCAGGCTTCCCCGAAAAGGAATTGGTGATTCGCACGCTGGCCTGGTCCGCCGACGAGGTCGACCTGATGCCTCGGCCAGAGAATTTCGCCGACCTCGATCAGCACCTCTTTCACGAACGTGCCGACGTGATCCTGGCTGCCTACGGTGACAATGATGCCTTCGCAGGCGAGGAGGGCCTGCCCGATTTTCTTGAACGGCTCGCATCATTCCTCGCAGGGTTGAAGGGGAAGGCCTACAACGACTCGACCCCTCCCCGGATCGTGCTCCTTTCGCCGATCCCCAACGAGAACGTTCCCGGCGTGCGGGCAGCCGAACGCAATAACGGGCATCTCCGCCGCTACACCGATGCGATGCGGGATGTCGCCGCGGAGATGGGCGTGGGATTCGTCGACGTCTTCGGCTCGCTCGAACCACTGATCGATGCTGCCGGTGACATGACGATCAACGGCTGCCACCTCAACGACGACGGCTACGCGGCGTTCGCCCGGGTGCTCTTCGAGGGCTGCTTCGGCGTGGCCGCTCCCTCCGTCGACGAGCCGCTGCGGGAGGCCGTCGTCGATCTCGAGCGACAGTTCTTCCGCCGCTACCGCCCCCTCAACACCTTCTACTACACCGGGGGCCGCAACAAGGACTACGGCTATCTCGATTTCCTTCCGGCGATGAGGAACTTCGAGATCCTCTGCGCGAATCGCGATCGGAGAATCTGGGATCTGGCCCATGGACGACCGGTTCCGGCGAGGGTCGACGATTCCAACCTGCCGCCGCTGCCACCGGTCGATGAAAAAAGGGGTGCCAACGAGTGGCTGTCGGCCGACGACGAGCGAAAGGCCTTCCGGGTCGATCCACGCTTCGAAGTGAATCTTTTCGCCGGCGAGGAGCAGTTTCCTGAGATCGCCAACCCCATCCAGGCCCGCTGGGACTCCCGCGGAAGGATGTGGGTCTGCACATCGCAGGCCTATCCGCACGTGTATCCAGGGATGGAGCCGCGAGACCGGCTCGTGATCCTGGAAGACGTGGACGCGGACGGTCGAGCCGACACATCGAAGATCTTCGCCGACGACCTGCACGTGCCCCTGTCGTTCGAGTTTGGTGACGGTGGCGTCTACGTGTCCGAACAGCCGCACCTCACATTTCTGGCCGACACCGACGGCGACGACCGGGCCGATCGGCACGAAGTGCTCCTATCGGGCTTCGGTACGGAGGATTCACACCACTCGCTGCACGACTTCATCTGGACACCGGATGGAGCGCTCCTGTTTCGGGAATCAATCTTTCACCACACGCAGGTGGAAACCCCATATGGACCGGTGCGTCAGCGAAACAGCGGATGGTTTCGCTACGAGCCTCGAAGTCACCGTCTGACGTCGCTTGGCAGCTACCCAAGCACCAATCCATGGGGTGTGACCTTCGATGCCTGGGGGAATCACCTGGCGAGTCACCCGATCTTCGCGGAGGCCTTCCACGCCCTTGACCCTCCCTATCCCGCTCAGCACGCTGCTCCCGTCGGACTGCAGGCCTATTCGGGGACCTGCGGACAGGCCTTCATCGACTGCCCGGGGTTTCCAGACGACCTGCAGGGCTGCTTCGTGAAGGCACGCTACAAGCCGACCAACCGCATCGAGATCCACCGTTGGCTGGAGAAGGACGACGGGTTCGATGAGCAGTACGTCGGCGATCTGCTCTTTTCGACCAACCTCAGTTTCATTCCGGTCGATCTCCACTTCGGCCCTTGCGGCGACCTGTTCTTGGTCGACTGGTACAACCCCGTGAAGGGACATGCCCAGTATTCGCTCCGGGATTCCCGACGGGATCGTGGGTCGGGACGAATCTGGCGGGTGACGGCCAAGGGTGGGTCAGTGGCGCCCCCGCCCGACTTCGCCAACGCATCCGAGCCAGCCCTCGCCGAGATGCTCGGTCACCGCGAGTTTCGCGTCCGCTATCTGGCCCTACGGGAACTCACTCGCCGCGACCGCTGGAGCGCCGTTGCCGCCGTCGAGGCCTGGGCGACGGGTGTCGATCCGCAGCATGAGGCTTCGGCACAACGGAAGGTGCGGGCCATGGCGGCACTTTCGACCCTTGGTCACGTCGAGCCCCTGCTCCTCGCGGAACTTGCCGCGTCGGACGATCACCACGTGCGGGCTGCCGCGATCCGCCAGCTGCGTTTCTGGCACGACTCGATGCCCGATCGACATGAGATCCTCGACCGGGCAGCCGCCGATCCGTCGGGGCTCGTGCGTCTGGAGGCCGCCATCGCCGCAAGTTGGATAGGCACGCCCGAGGCACTCGAGGCGCTGTACGACATCTTCCGCCAGCCCCTCTCGGGACACCTCGCGTACGCGGCAGTGGCGGCCCTGGAGTCCGCGCCGCTATCCCGCCTCTGGAACGGGGATGCGGCGAGCCCCGCAGCGGCCCTTTTGCGGCGGGCACGACGATCGCTCGACATCCGGGAGCCGCGGGCCTCGGGCGAGGAGTTGTCGTTCGATCGCCGCCCCGAGACGGTCGAGGTGCGGATCTCCTGCGAGCCGGAGCGGATGCTTTTCTCCAGACGACACTTCACCGTCAGGCCTGGCCAGCCCGTGAAGATCGTGTTCACGAATCCAGACGCCACGGATCACAACCTCGTGATCGTGCGACCGGGAATGCTCGAGGAGGTCGGGGTCGCCGCCAACGAGATGGCACGCGACCCCCGGAACGCCGACGGCGAGTTCATCCCGGATTCGAAGCGCGAGCTGATCGTAGCATCCACACCGATGATCGGCCCCACGCGTCCATCGCTCGCCCACGTCCTGCGTTTCGAGGCCCCGACGGCCGACGGCGTCTATCCATTCGTCTGTACCTTCCCGGGCCACTGGATCGTGATGAACGGCCAGATGGTCGTGGCCGGCTCGGAACAGGAGGCCGATGCCCTCCTGGCCGCCTGCCAGCCGTCGATCGTGAACAACTGGCGGATCGAGGATTTTTCCGACCTACGCACGAATCACGACGATGCCGTCCGGACGCGCGGCCTACACGCCTTCGTGAAGGCCCGATGCTCGCAGTGCCACGTCGCCGCGGGACATGGCATCGATCTCGGACCGAATCTCGCCCAGAGTGTCACGAAAATCCGCGGTCGCGAATTGCTCGCCCACGTGCTCGATCCATCCCTCACGATTCCCGAGTCGTATCGCATGGTGCAATTTGTCCTCGACAGCGGCCGCGTCGAGTCCGGCGTCATCGCCGAGGAGACACCGAACGCATGGCGGATCCGCCCGAGCCTCCTCGTGCCCGAGACCGTGAAGATGATTTCCACGGACGACGTCGAGGAACGAATCGCTTCCCGGATCTCACCGATGCCGGCGGGGCTCCTCAACGTGCTGACCCGCGACGAGATCCTCGACCTGGTGGGATTCCTCGAAAGTGGACTCGAGACACCCCGGTCGCTCCGACACGATCCGTGAGACAGTCGGGGTTCCATTCATCATGAAGATCATCGCCTGCGATCTCTCCCATGCTGCCGCGATCCGCGACATCGTCAACGAGGTGATCCTCACCTCGACCGCCGTCTACGACTACGAGCCCCGGTCGCTGGCCACCGTCGAGGCATGGATCACCGCACGGCTTGCAGCCGGCCACCCGGTGCTCGGCGCGGTCGACACGGGATCCCATGGGCCGATCGACCTCGTCGGCTACGCCAGCTATGGACCCTTTCGTCCGTTCGCGGCCTACAAGTACACCGTCGAGCACTCCGTTCACGTCACCGGTCATCGGCGCGGCCAGGGCGTCGGCCGGACCCTTCTCACCGACCTCGTGACCATCGCGAATCAGCGCGGTGTCCGAACGATGGTGGGGGGCATCGACGCGGCGAACGAGCCGAGCCGATCGCTACACCGGTCGCTCGGTTTCGAACTCGCCGGTACGATCCGTCATGCAGGCTACAAATTCGGCCGTTGGCTCGACCTCGAATTCTGGCAACTCGCCCTCGCGGGACCGAGCGCGCCGAGCGAAGCCTGAACACCTGACGAATTCGTCGGCCTCACACGCGGGGCAGATCGAAGCCCTTGCGGTACTCCCGGGTGAAGAGAGCGTTGACCTCGTCCGCCTCGCATCGCTCCGTGGCGGGATCGATGGACAGCTCCCTTCCGAGGACGAGGGGCGTCGTCTCCAGATTCACGCCGTTCTCACGGACATATGCCTCGAACGTGTCGAGCGTCGGTTTCACGCGCTCGTGGTCAGCAGCGAGCCCGGGACGCGTGCCGAGCGTGACCCGCTCGCCGAGCGCCCACGACACGTTCCCCAGGTGGGCAAGCGCGCTTGAGAGGTGGGCGTCCTCGATGTCGAGATGCAGATCACGATGGTCACGGCTGCGGATCGCATCGACAAAATTTGCGAAATGCTGCTGGTAACTGCCGCCCGACCACTTGCCCAATTCGCGGCCATCGTAGTCGAAGGCCGCACCAGACGTGTAGTTGGGTCCGACGCAGTAGCCTTCGCTGCCATACCAGATGTTGCAGGCCCCGTTGAAAGGCCCACCCTTCGTGAGCCCGAATGTGACGTCGGGCTTGATCGGCAGTCCACGGACATCTGAGACGAGGACGCAATCGTCCCACTGATAGATCGTCACCTGGCTGTTGGCGACGTCGCCGTTGTCCACATAGCCCAGTCGACCCCCGAGGCTGACGACCTTTCGCGGCAGCTCCTGCTTGCCCAGGACCCAGCGGGCCTTGTCCAGTTCATGCGGGTTCTGGTTGCCAAGGTCTCCATTGCCGGTGACGCGGTTCCAATGCCAGTCGTAGTGCAGTCGCTTGCGCTTGGGCACCTCGAGGGGCGCCGGGCCGCACCAGAGATCGAAGTCCATGCCGTCTGGCACCGGCGCGAAGGTGTCAACCAGGCCGATCGAGTCACGGCGGCGGAAACAGACCGCGTGGGCGGTCTTCACCTCACCGATTCCGCCTCCCTTGACGAATTCAACCGCCTGCCGCATGCCGGTCATGCTGCGGCTCTGCACGCCCATCTGCACCATGCGCCCGAGCTTGCGGGCCCACTGCGTCATGATGCGCCCCTCACTGACGTTGTGACTGCAGGGCTTTTCGACGTAGACGTCCTTGCCGGCCTGCATCGCCCACACGGCGAACAGGGCATGCGAGTGATTGGGCGTGGCGATCGAAACGGCATCGATGTCCTTGCGCTCGAGCAGGCGGCGGACATCCTTGACGTACTCAGGGGGCCTCGAGAGCTTCTCGAAACGCTTGCCGTGTTTCGCGTAGGCGGCCGGATCACAGTCGCACACGGCGACGAGGTCGCAGTCGGGATGAGCGAGCCATTCGCCCACGTGCGCCCCACCCTGTCCATTGACACCAATCACGGCCACGCGGAGTCGGTCGTTGGGGCCGGCCGGCGCGGAGCCGGGCTCAGGCGCACCCTCTGCCCGCACGGTCGCAAGCGCTGCGGCCGCCGATGCCAGCGCCGTCTCCACGAAATCCCTGCGGCCCAATCTGACTTTCATCGCGATGGTCTCCCGGAGAACAAGGATCTCCGAGTCTACCCCGTCGCTCTCCCCGTCCGCGAACGGCGGCCAGCGATCGGTCTGGCCCTCATCCCGGAAGTCGCGATTGAAACCAGTCAATCTGTCCGTCGGGCCGGGATGCCCTCACGAGGCGCAGTGCTCGTACGCACCGCAATCTTCGTCAGGCGCCGGGCCTGCGAAAGTGGCGATACGCCTGCAGCACGTCGTACAGATCGCTCGAGAGCGTCACTTCGTCCTGCTCGAAGTCGCTCAGCCACGTCCGGTTGCTCGCGACGGCATCTGCCAGCAGCGGAAGGATGTCGCCGAGCGTCACCTTCACGGTGTCGGCCTTGGCTGTCTCCTGAAACAGACCGATCGGCCCGGCCTCACCGGCCATCTCGGGACCGGAATAGACTTTGAAGCGTCGAATCGCCATCTGGCACACTCCCTTGCCGCTGGGTTCTCGTGACGGCTTGGACGAGCCAGCCTCGTGCCGGCGGTCTTCTTGACCTACGCCCTTGCGTCTCTCAGGGAGATCGGCACGAGTGGCCTCAGAGTTTCACGAAATCTCCCCAAAACCGCCGGCGACCCGGCAGGCTGGGAGGGTCCGGAAGGATGGACGGCCGTCAGGCCGATGACGCTCCTGCGGCCGTCGAAAACCTGCCGGAGCGAAAGGCGTCGCCGATGGCCTTCGGAACGAGCGTCTCGGCCTGCAAAAGCCGTGCCCTGTTTTCGGCCGTGTCCGCCTTCATCTCCTGCTCCCGGGCGATGGCAAAACTTCGTCGCTCCTCCGCCTTGGCCCTGGCCACGCGAGTGTCGGCTTCGGCCTGATCGGCTTGTAGCCTCGCGCCGATGTTCTCGCCGACATCGATGTCGGCAATGTCGATGGAAACGATCTGGAAAGCCGTCTGGGCGTCGAGCCCGCGTGCGAGCACCGCCTTCGAGATCTGATCTGGGTGCTCCATCACCACGAAGTGACTCTCCGACGAACCGATCGACGTGATGATTCCCTCGCCAACCCGCGCGATGATCGTCTCCTCCGTAGCCCCGCCGATGAGCTGCTGGAGGTTCG